>NZ_BBRU01000093.1:0-917 GCF_001431085.1 Candidatus Symbiothrix dinenymphae | reverse complement strand
AGGGTCTTGCGCACTTCATAGCCCGAAGGCGAAAAAAAAGTGAGCAGAATTTTTGTCTGCGGATGCTGCCGTTTGATTTTCTCAATCAACGGTCGCCCCTGCTCAAATTCGCCCAGAGAGGCAGCGTTCATCTCTTCGATGTTGGTAAATCGCATCCGCTTGGCAAGTTTTTTCTTTGAAATAGTCGCATACTTGCATATTTCAAAGAAGATGTCGATAAAAAAATGATAAAACTGCTTTTCTATTGTTGCAATCTCTTTCTCGCTTTTCTCGGGAAACGACTCCACCAGATTTTTGCGCACAACCTGCCTGCGATAGCCCCAAAGGTAATAAACAGGATAAAACAATGCGTCCGACACCATGTACATAATCCGCAACGGAATGAGTGAAAATAGCACCCACACGGATTGAAGCAACCGGAATTTTATGTTTTCACATTTCATTTTCTGCATAACTATATTTGTTTTTTTAATTTCGATTGCAAAAGTACAAAAAATAACTCATACCTCTAAATCGGCTCATCACTATACGAGGTTTTTAAATCGTTCCGGCAGTTTCACAATCCATTTGATGCTCAGCATCGCGGGTTTATTCCAAGCATACACATGGCGGAACACCGTTTGCAGCACGCGAGCCAAATCGAACACTTTGTCGCCGTCAAGGATACGTTTTGCAGTCGAGATGGCTGTGATGACGGCGAAGCGACGGCGGATAAAGTGCTTTTGTTCGCCGCGCGCGATAATGTCCGGCGACTCCAATTTGGCTTTGAGGGTGTCGTAATCAACATTTCCGAAATGCAACAGATATAAATTGGGGTCTATGTGAAAGTTGTGCCCACGAATGCGATGAAATCCGCGCCCCCAGCGAACGGGTTTTGCAATAACATTTGCTTTCGTAAATCGGGTATGAAGCAGGGC
>NZ_BBRU01000092.1:0-920 GCF_001431085.1 Candidatus Symbiothrix dinenymphae | reverse complement strand
CCGAAAGAGAAGATTGCAGAGATTGTAAATGTCTCTGCCAGTACAGTTTACAGGGAGATTGAGCGCAATAAAGGCACGCGCAAGTATACCCCTATCCATGCCCAAATGTTGGCTGATGAACGCAAAGAACGCTACACCCGCAAGCGAACGTTTTCGGCGGCGGTCGAGCGGCAAGTAAAAAAAAGGCTCGAAGAAGACCAATGGTCGCCCGAACAAATTGTCGGCTATTGCAAATTAAAAGCGATTCCAATGGTTTCTCACGAACGCATTTATCAACATGTTCGTGCCGACAAAGCCGCTGGAGGCACTCTTTGGACACATTTGCGCCACAGAGGAAAACATCGCAAGCGACCCGTTGGTGGTGGAAAAAAGGTGGTTATCAAAAATAAAATTTCCATCGATGAACGTCCGGATGTCATCAATCTCCGCAAACGTTTGGGAGACTGGGAAATAGATACGATTATCGGAAAAGACGGCAAAGGGGCTATCCTTACCCTCACCGAAAGGCTCACAAGCTTCTTGATGATGGAAAAATTGCCCGAAGGAAAAGCTGCTCTCCCGTTGGCAAAAGTTGTCCACAAACTGCTGGTGGCTTACAAAAAAAACACCCACTCCATCACCGCCGACAATGGGACAGAGTTCGCAGAACACGAATATATCGCTAAAAAACTCGATCTGGACTTCTTTTTTGCACACCCATACTCCTCGTGGGAGCGAGGTCTGAATGAAAATACTAACGGATTAATTCGACAATATATTCCTAAAGGAACTGATTTTGATGACTACTCTCATGATTATATTAAACTGATACAGAGCAAGATAAATAGCCGACCCAGAGAAAAACTCGGCTTTAAATCTCCAACTGAAGTTTTTTATCTATCTTTGTAGAAATTTTGTCGCACTTAGAAGTTGAATCTGCG
>NZ_BBRU01000091.1:0-923 GCF_001431085.1 Candidatus Symbiothrix dinenymphae | reverse complement strand
CGTGCACCCGAGTTAGTGCGAGGGTATAGGCATTGCGCATCATAAAAGGCCATGTAGGTGGCTCCGGCGCAGGGGATGTGCCCTTCGCGAGTTTCAAAAAGAGGCTCTCGGTGGAGCCATTGGGATTGTCGGTGCCAAATTCGCCCACCTGATACACTGCATTGCGATAGGAGTATTCGTAAGCCACCGCCAGCACCTCATCGGGCTGCAAGGGATACTGCAACGAGATGTAGCCAAGTTGCTGATTGAAACGGTATTCCGAAGGCGACAACTTGCGCGCATTTTCAATTTTTTCATAATCGCGCCCGCTCACCATTCCGACACTTTCCAACACCGAACTCACCTGACTGATGTTGCGCGCACCTGTCCAAGCGGTTGTCAAGTTGCCATACAGGTCATTAGCGCGGTTGGTTGGATAAGGGTCGCTACCTATCGGACTCACGTTGGGGTTGCTAATGTACTTATTTTCACCCAAATCGGCAAACGCCACGATATTGCGCGCCTCATCGTAATTGCTTCGCCGATTGGTGACCCAGACCTCCAAACGGGTGATGCTCACGCCCGACTGAATCAGCGGCAGGGTCTTCATCGCATCGTCATACGTGTCAGGGAAGTAGCGATTGAAGAAAAAGTGTTGATTTTCGTCGTAACTATCGACCGTGATTTCAAACGGCGTGGTCTGCACACTGCCCTTGGAAGCCATCGTGCGCGATTGCGACTCCTGCTGCGACACCACCGCATTCACGGTGAGCCTGCCAAATTGCAAGTCTGTTTTGATGCCAAACAACGCTTGCCCGCCCCGAATCAGCGAATTAGAGGGGGTCATGCTCACATCCCCCGCCGCCAGAAGTTTGACAATCTCGTCTTCGTCGCCTTTGTACTCCAATTTGATTTGCTTGGCATCGAAGCCGAAGGTGGACATC
>NZ_BBRU01000090.1:0-14917 GCF_001431085.1 Candidatus Symbiothrix dinenymphae | reverse complement strand
ACATAGACCCAATCCTCCAGCACCATCTTATCAAAGGTCTGGATGCCAATCGGCATCCTACGGCGGCGAATATTTGTATTGTTGTTCATTTTTTTGATGTTGTTTGTCGGCAAAGGTAGCATTTTTTTTTTGAATAATGGAAAAATTTGCTAACTTTGCGGTCGAAAATTTGTGTGAAGTGATAAAACAATATGAATTTTATAAAAAAAACAGTTTGTGTTTTCTTGTATTACGCACTAAGTTTAGTGTTTGTAGCCTGCCAAGGAGATGATACTTCGGGTGAAAGCAAACCAAAACTGATTGTTTGTACATGGGGCGATAGCCTCACCGCAGGCGCAGGTGGTGACGGAACAACATACCCCAATGTATTGCAGTCCCTGTTCGGAGTGGATTTTCAGGTTATCAACTGTGGCGTTGGCGGCGAAGGTTCGTTGACGATTGCTGCGCGACAAGGCGGAATCCCGATGCAATTGGCTCGTTCGGTTGAACTTCCTGCCGATAATTCCGCCGTGATTATCGGGGATAGAGACCATTCATTCGTTAGTTCTTGGAACGGCCGTCCGGTCGGTCCACTGCTGCAAGGTGGAGAAGCATCTGTCAACTATTGTGTGATAGATGAAATTGAGTGCACTCTCCGTTGGACAGGAAGCGCATGGGATGATGCCGCAGGCAGATATACTCTCCAACGGGTCATCGCCGGACATGCACCGGTTACTTTGCATGAGAAATCAATTGTATTTACCTCATCTATGCGGCAATATCGAAGTCAATTTGCCAATGTGTTCTTCATCGGACAAAATGGAAGCTATGCCACGAATGCCGATTTAGTTGCCCAATACAATGCCGTGATTGATTTCAGCCTTTGTCAAAAGTTCGTCATATTAGGACTGACATCGGGAACGGCAGCCGAAAGAGCAGACCTGGAAACACTCATGACCGAAGAATTTGGGGCGCATTACATCAATTTACGCGAATACTTGGCTACAAGCGGATTACAGGATGCTGATATGATTCCAACACAGGCAGATACAGAGGCAATGAGCGAAGGAAAAGTGCCGCCATCACTGCTTAGCGACCATGTACATTTCAATGCAAAAGGCTATGAATCAATAGGTAAACTCATATATAAACGTTTCCGGTATTTGGGAATTATTTAAAATCGGAGGATGCCGAAATATCCATTTTAAAGATATCTATCTGCAAAAAGAAAGACAAACAGCATTCCGTATCCATTTTGACCACGACAACTGGTCAAGAAGTTATTACCCTAACTCAGAGGCTCCCGTACAGAGTAATTTGACGTTTGAAAATATCCATATTGAGGCAAACGTGAATCCGTTGCTGAGTGCAGTGACCCCTGTGGACAACCTTAAATTTATCAATTCTGAATGGTCACGCGGAGATATTCAATTAGAGAATACCGAAAGCGAAAGCGGCTTAAATTACCCTTCCGCTCAAATAACATTGGAAAACATCCGCTTCGTTCCGGGTGCATCGGTCAGAATCGCCTCATATAACCGCCCGGCAACGCTTGAAATAAAGAACAGCAAGGTAAACAGCGCGGCATATAAACAGCCGGTATCCGGTAATGTAACGGTTTTAAGTTCAGATATTTCAACAAAAGCTGCGTTATAATCGACAAAATTCGCCCAAACGAGGTCTATAATCGACAAATTTCGCACATTTGCACTCAAATCGAATTTATAATCGACAAAATTTACCAAAATGAGGTTTATAATGGAAAAAATTTGTACTTTTGTGCCCGAAAAAGGATTTATAATCGACAAAATTTGTAAATGATAGATTTTAATAAGGAAATTATTTTTGCATCTTCCGACCCTGAAGTTTCGAGGGAGATTGGCAATGCCGAAAAGTCCGGCAAAATAATGCAAATCGCCCCCCGCATCTATTCTCCTAATTTGCGGGATGCGGTGGAGCGTATTATTAAGCGGCATTTTTTTGAAATTCTCAAATGGCGTTTTCCGAATGCGGTCATCAGTCATCGGAGTGCTTCCGAATTGCGCCCTACGGAAACGGGAAATTTCTTTGTTACAAGCAATTACACCAAGAGAATTACTGATTTGAAAGGCTTTACGCTCAATGTGATGGCCGGGAAGCCGGCTTTGGATAGCGATGTGAACTTGGATGGCATTTACGTTTCCTCCGAGTGGCGTTGGATGCTGGAAAACATGCAAACTACCAGAAAAAAAGGCGGCGAATCGAAGGCGTTTCCCGTCGAATTTATTGAGGATAAATTAGAAAAAATCATTATCAGAGAGGGCGAGGCAGGCATCAACAAATTTCGAGATAAAGCCAAAACAGTCGCAGAGCAATTAGACTTTGCACCCGAATTTGAGAAGCTAAACGCCCTCATTTCAGCCTTATTGAGCACCCACAATAGCGCAGTGCTGAGTTCCGCGTCTGCCAAAGCGCGAGCCACCGGGATGCCTTTTGATGCCCAACGGGTGGAATTGTTTGAAATTCTCTACGACAAATTGAAGGATTACTATTTTCCCGAACGCCCGGACAAAAACGATTCCGAAGAGTCATTTCTGTTGTTTTCTTTCTTTGAAGCTTATTTCTCCAACTACATTGAGGGCACAAAATTCACGATAGACGATGCCCGGCACATTGTCGAAACCGGTATTGCAGTCTCCAAACGGGTCAAAGATTCGCACGACATTTTGGGAACGTTCCACATCCTGTCGAACCGTCAAGAAATGACAACCACCCCGTCAACGGCAGATGAGTTGATTAAACTGCTCAAAAACAGACATTTAACGATGATGTTGGAACGGGCGGAGGAGGTGAATGCCGGCATGTTCAAAAACCGAAACAATCGGGCAGGGAGCACAGAATTTGTGGAACACACGCTGGTGGAAGGCACATTAAGGCAAGGGTTTAATTATTATGCCGCATTGACCGACCCGATGGCGAAGGCTCTGTTTATCATGTTTATGGTGTCCGAAATTCACCCTTTCACCGATGGCAACGGCAGGATTTCATGGATTATGGGCAATGCCGAACTGTTCAAAAGCGGGCAGTCGCGGATTATTGTGCCAACCGTATATCGGGAAGATTACCTCATGTCGCTAAAAAAAATGACCAACCGGAAAGAGCCGGACACCTATATTCGCGTAATGGATAAACTTCAGCACTTCTCCAACAACATCTTTGGCGAAAGTTTTGATGAGGTAAATAACTATCTCAAAGAGACGAATGCCTGTAAAGAGCCGTCAGAGGCAAAATTGAATTTCATTGACCGCTCCGGCTGAGGTTGCCAATATGTCAAAAGCGTACACTTACCGTTTAGTATGCCTTAATTACATCGCCGTATCGCTCGTATGCCTTATCCACAACTTTCGCCCACGGCATGGCTATTGTGCGTTCGGCGTTGAGGCTCACCTCTTGCAGTCGTGCGCGGTTGCTCATAACGGATGTGATTTTTTCAAACATGCTTTCAGGGGTAGTGTTGTCGATAAGGTAGCCGTTTTCGTTTTCCAATATATCGTAGGCGGAATTACTGCCGCGCACAAGAATGGATGGGGTGCGGCAAGCGGCGGCTTCTTTTTTGACAAGCGGGTCGTTGTCATATTCCGATGGAAACAGAAACAAGTCGCTCGCCAAATAATACCCCGTCATCCAATCGCGGTCGGTGATTTTGCCGACAAACACCACGCAGTCGTCCATATTCATATCCGAAACCATCTTTTTGAGTTTGCTCTCATCGTCTCCGTAACCGACAACAAAAAACTTGAATTTTTTGCCCGTGTGACGATAAAGTTGCAAGGCTTTGATGCTTAAGTCGATGTTTTTTAGCAGTGTCAGCCTGCCGACAAAGAGAAAAATCTCCTCGTTGGTCAAATTATGCTTGTCCTTAATGCGTTTGATTTTGCTCGCTGCATCATCGGGATAATGCAAATCGGTGCCGTTGTGCATGATAAAAATGTCTTTCTTGTAGCCATAGCCCGCAAGCACGTCCGCGCTGTTTTGATTGACTGCCCACACCTCGTCCACACGGTTGTAATAGCGGATAACCATATCGACAAACTGATTGGTGATAAAATTGTTGTGTGTGTATTTGTAAAACTCGCTTTTGAACTGTGTGTGGAAGGTAGAAACAATGGGAATACCCTTTGTACGCGCCACATCCACAGCGATTTTGCCCGCCATAAACGGCGAATGGCTGTGGCAAATATCAAGTTCGCGCTGCTTGATGTCGCGTATCGTGTGGCGATTGAAGTTCGGCAATATGAATTTGTACTGTAAGCCGGGAATCTGTATGCCGTTCAGCCGGTACACATCGTATGGCGATGTATCCACAAAGCCCTTATACTTGGAGGCAACGACAAACGCGCCGTCTTTGAGCGCGAGGTACTTGGCGTAGTTGTCCATACACACCGTCACGCCGTCATACGCGGGGTAAAAACTGTCCATGAACTGCCCTGCAATAATGCGCTCATCATTTTCAATACCAATATTTCTCATGATTTTTCTTTGTATAATAATTTCATAACTTGTTACAAATAAATGAATTGAAACGCAAATACCTCGCCACACGACAGCAGACCATACGAGGGCGAACCCCACTTGTCGGATATGGCGTCCAGCGTAATGTATTGCACATTGTTAAAACTGTTTTTGGCGGATGCGTGGTCGTGCCCCATAAAGACCATATTCACAGCGTGTTTTGAGAACAGGCTCATCAGATGATACGTTTCTTCGAGTGGCATATTACCGCTTGGCGACTGCGACCAGTCGGTGCGAAACATATTGGTGTGCGAATAAACGAAGCAGAAGCGGTGCTTTTTTCGCAACGTGGTCAGCGTGTGTTCCAGCCAGCGGGTTTGTGTTACGCCAAGCGTGCCGCTGCTCGAATCGAGGCAAATGTGCAAATCGCTGCCGACGGGCGTTTCGACTATAAAGTAGTAAACGGACGTGTGAAAATGCTGCTTGAAATACTCCCAGCCATCGAAATACAAGTCGTGGTTGCCGATTACGGCTTTTGTGGGCTTCGGTTGGATGCTAAACAAACCGACTGTGGCGGTGAAATCAGGCACATGCCCCGTGTTGGTTATATCGCCCACAAAGATTGTGGCGGCGCACAAACTGTCTGCGGTGGCATCCGAAAACAGTCGCCCGGCATTATGGCTTGTTCCAATATGCGAATCGCCCGCAATATATATGCGGTATTGCGCTTGATTGATGCGAATAGTATCGTAACCGTTCGCCTCGTTCCAACTCAATGATTGCGCCGCTCGCGCCTCTACTCCCTCGCTTGAAGTGGTGAAAAAGCCCCAAATATCTGCTTCGTTGCACGAGGAAAAACCTGCGCACAGGACAAATAAAAAACTGTGTTTCAATGAATTAACCATCTGACTCCTATGTTTATGTAAAATGAATAATAATCTGCACTCAAACCGAAATTTCCCGCCGGTCGCAGGTTGGCACTGCCCTGAAACCGCCACTGTTCGGACAGTCGGTAGTTGCCGCCCAATGAAAAAATCACGCTTTCGGTACGTTCAAAGAGAAAATCATCGTAATTGCTTGCCCCAAGGCGGATATTCCACGTTTCAGGCTGCGGAAAGAGGCTTAGCCCCAAGTCGTATTGCAGGTTGAACGGCTCCACAATCGTTTCATCGTAAGAATCAATCATTGCGATAATCCGCGTTGTCAGCCCAAGCGTGCCGTCAAAACGACCTCTCAATAGTGTCAATCCCGTAAAAAAGTTCAAATCTTGTATATCCCAAGCCTCATAGCGGTTGTAAAGGAACTTTTCATGCAGCTGCAAGGGTAGTTTTCCGAGCAAAAACGTGTTGGTGTTGGCAACATAAAATGTTTGTTTTGCTTCGCTCGTCCATTTTGCGCCCCCTTGCAGCACAAATCCGGCGGCGGCATTCCACTCCAATTCAAGGCTTCCACCCATTAGAGAGGATGTTGTAACGCTGTTGCCGACTTCCGCCTCGGCTTCAACCGCAAGATTTCCCTGCGCAAAAAGCAAGTGCGGGATACATAATAAAACTGTGCCAATGTGCTTTGTTTCAATCATTTAAATATATAATAAAGTAATTAATACATCGGAAGCCAAAATCAGCACATTGCTGTTGACGACCGCATTCATACTCGCTTCGCCCACATTTCGGGCACTCCCTTTGACATAATAACCAAAATAGGCGGCGGACGAAGCGATGATGAAGGCAAAAACCATGGCTTTCAAAAGCGAATAGAACACAAAATTGGGGATAAAACTGTATCGAATCCCGTATTCGTAAGTCGGTACCGACACGATGTCGGTGAACCAGCAAATGCAATAGCCGCCGAGCACCCCAAAAAACATACTGAAAATGACTAGTACAGGTACAAAAAGGACAAAAGCAACTATCTTTGGCAGTATCAGGTAGTTAGCCGAGTTGATGCCCATAATTTCCAGAGCATCAATCTGTTCCGTCACACGCATCATACCAATTTCCGAAGCAATATTCGCCCCTACTTTTCCCGCCAAAATCAGGCACAAAATAGAGGACGAAAACTCCAGCAAAATCGTTTGACACGTGATGAAACCCACTGTAAATCGGGGAATTAGCGGCGACATGATATTGATGGACACCTGCATCGTGATGACCGCCCCAATAAAAACGGAAATGATAATCGCAATCCCGAGCGAATCAACGCCGAGTTTGTAAGTTTCCTGAACAACTTGCTTGAAAAACACTCTCCACCGCTGCGGCACGGCAAAAACCCGCTGCATCAAAAGCACATATTTTCCAAAATTCGCGAATGTCTTAAACATATAAATCTGTATATTACGTTTCTAAACCTCATTTTTTTACACAATTTTTTGTACACAAAAAAAGCGCAGACAAAAATTAACTCCATCTGTGCCTAAGGTTTTCCACGACCCACACCAACAAATAAGCCATGTCCACGCACCACGCGCGAACGTTATAGACTTATTCCCATTGGTGTGCTTGAAATTGTGGAAATTTTAGGCACCAAAGAATAAACTAAACGTCATTCCAATATGTCGTTCCGAATGTGCTCAATCGCACATTATATGTTTATCTATGTCATCATTGTCATTTTTTTTACTAAAAATTTCGGGTGCAAAGGTACAAATATGTATTTAATTAGCAATACCCAAATTTTAATGCGTTAACCCTGAGGTGAACATGAGGTTCCTGTTTTTGCTCTGCAAAAAACGCTTAGTGGCAATTTTCGGTTGGCTTGGTCGGGCAAAAACAGTTCGCCGGATTCGCGTTGGGTGAGGCGGGGGAAGTAGTCGCGCACCAAATTGTCGGCCACGAGCGCAGAAAAGCCCATTGAATAGAGGTTGAGGACGATGAATGCGTTGTCGGGTTCGATTATTTGGCTGCACGCGAGCATCAGGGCGGCGATGTCGTCTTCGAGAATCCAGCGTTCGCCGTCGGGACCGCGCCCGTAGGCGGGAGGGTCGAGGAGAATGCCGTGGTATTTTTTGCCGCGTTTGGCTTCGCGGAGGACGAATTTCAGGGCATCTTCGCACACCCAACGGATGTTGTCAAGCCCCGAAGCCTCCATATTTTCGTGCGACCAGTTGAGCACCTGTTTGACGGAATCGACATGTGTTACATCGGCACCGGCTGATTTTGCAGCCAGCGATGCTCCGCCGGTGTAGGCGAAGAGGTTTAGGACGCGAGGTGCTTCTATTGGCAGGGGGTTGCGGGTCAAGCCCGCAATGACGGTGTGCGCGCCGGTGCGCGCAATGGCGGTGCCCGCAATCTCCCGCACAGTGTCGTAAATGTAGTTCCAATTTTCTGCTTGTTCGGGGAAAATGCCTACGTGCTTGAAAGAGGTTAATCCGAGGCGGAAGCGCAACTTTAAATCGGTGTATGTATAGTCCACAAACCACTGTTGGGGCATTCCCGCCGTCAAAATCCATTCGCCTTTTTCGTTGCCTTCGGCGTTGGAGGACAAATGCAATTCACTCCTGCGGGGGGCTTTGCGAAACCAGGCATGGGTTTGTGCCACCCATTCGCTATCAGAGAATGCTTTGCGCCAGACAGCTTGCGGCTCGGGGCGGCGGAGGACGTACTGCCCAAAGCGTTCAAGTTTTTCGTAATCGCCGGAATCAATCAGTTCGTACATAACTCAGAGAAATTTCTTTTTTCTGAACCAGAGCAGGATGCCGAGAGAGGAGATGACCATGGCACCAATGGAGGCGGGATAGCCCCATGGAGTATCCAGTTCGGGCATGCCCACAAAGTTCATCCCGTAGATACTCGCGATGAGCGTGGGCGGCATGAAAAGCACCGACACGATGGTGAATATCTTGATGATTTTGTTCTGTTCGATGTTTACGAAGCCGAGGAATGTATCTTGCAGATAGTCCAGACGGTCAAAACTGAATCGGATGTGCTCCAAGAGGGAGTTGATGTCCTTAATCAGGATGGTGAGATTGTCGTGCAGGTCTTTCGGGAAGAGGTTGCTACGCAGCATGTTGGATGCGGCGCGCTGCTTGTCGATGATATTTTCGCGAAACATCATCGTTTTTTCCTGCAAGTTTTTGATTTTCATCAGTGCGTCTTCGTCGGCTTCCTGAATGGTGTTACTCAACTGTGTGATTTCCTGCGTGTTAGCCTCAATCATATCGGCGTCAAACTCGATGCGCGTGTCCATCAGGGTCAGAAACACGTTCCAACCTGCCTGATAATTTTCGGGGTTGGCAAACATACGCTTCACCGTCTCCGTGAACGATGCCAATTCGCCGTTGCGCACCGAAATCAGGATATTATTTTTGATAATGAACGACACCGGATTTTTGGCGTAGTCATCGCTCAGGAAGTTCATGTTAACCACCAGAGTATCACGGGTTTCCACAAAGCGCGAAGAGGTTTCTATCTCAATCATTTCCTCCTCTTCCTGAATGTAAATCTTGAGAAATTCTTCCAATTGCGACTCCACTTCCTCATCCACATCGTTGAGGTCAATCCACAGGAACTGACTCGTAGGCGTTTTTTTGAGAAACTCCAAACTACGGCTCACCTTGATGGCACCGTCTTTCTGATAAAAAAGTTTGAATTCCGACATAACTTAACGAGATTAAAAGGATACACCCCTCTGAAAATCGGTGCAAAATTACATGAAAATTCCGAGATTTCCAAACGAAAATCCTGATTCAGACAATTTTTTGTATCTTTGCACGCGAAAAAAAAACAAAATTATGGAACATTTATCACCACTAATCATTGATTTGGCGCTTATATTGGTGCTGGCGGGCTGTTTTTCGCTGCTGTTTAAATGGCTCAAGCAGCCTATTGTATTGGCTTATATTGTTGCCGGTATCGTGATGTCGTTTTTTGTAAAGAAAGACATGCCTCAGTATCACGACATTGAGATTTGGGCAGACATTGGGGTTATTTTTCTTTTGTTTGGGCTGGGACTTGAATTTAGTTTTAAAAAACTGATGCTGGTGGGTCCTACCGCTTTCGTTTCTACGATTTTTATTGCGAGTTCGAGAATTGCCTTGGGCTATATTGTGGGGCAGTGCTTCGGTTGGGATAGCATGACGAGCGTGTTTTTTGGCGCGATGATTTGTATGTCTTCCACCATGATTATCATCAAGGTGTTTGAGGAATTGAACTTGACGAAGAAAAGTTTTGCGTCCATTGTCATGGGCATCTTGATTATAGAGGATTTGGTGGCGGTGTTGTTGATGGTTTTGCTCTCTACGGTGGCTGTGAGTAAGAACGCTGAAGTGGGGCAGGACTTGCTGTTTAGTCTGTTCAAATTGGTGGCTTTCCTGCTGTTCTGGTTTTTACTCGGGACCTATTTGCTTCCGACTTTTTTACGCAAAATGAAACGGTTTCTCAACGACGAAACGCTATTGATTGTATCGTTGGGGATGTGTTTGGGCATGGTTTATTTGTCCACACAAGCGGGTTTTTCGGATGCATTGGGGGCGTTTATCATGGGTTCCATTTTGGCGGAAACGCTTGTCGGCGAACGGATTGAGAAACTTATTTTTCCGATTAAAAACTTTTTTGGGGCGATATTTTTTGTGTCGGTGGGCATGATGGTGTCGCTGCCCGAACTTTGGGCTAATATTATGCCGATTCTGGTGGTTAGTGCGGTCGTGATTATTGGTCAAATATTTTTTGCAACCGGGGGCGTGTTGCTGTCGGGGCAAGATTTGAGAACAGCTGTTTCGTCCGGTTTTTCGTTGACGCAAATCGGCGAATTTTCCTTTATTATCGCCAATCTCGGATTGAGTTTGGGAGTGATAGAAAGTTCTCTGTATCAGACGATTGTGGGGGCATCCGTCATCACGATTTTTGCCACGCCTTATATCATAAAAGCATCGCCAAAGGCTTATGGAGTCTTAGAGCACAGGTTGCCCGCGAAATGGTTGAACTATCTGAATCGAAATTCGACAGGAGCCAGCAGCGCACCCATTTTGAACGAAGAAAGCCTCTGGAAACGCTTCCTGCGCAATATGATAACCTCCGTGGTGATGTACTTCTTTATATGTATCGTGATTGTCTATTTTGCGTTTACGTTCGGTTTCCCGCTGCTGCACAACTACTTACCGGAATTGCACGCCAATATCGCAGGTGCTGTCGTAACGATACTCGCCATTTCGCCCTTTTTGCGCGTGATTATCACCAACAAAGACCATTCTAAGGAGTTTTTGCAACTTTGGCAGCACAATAAAGTCAATCGTGCACCGCTCATTTTCACCATTGTGGTGCGCACGGTGATGTGTGTGGGCTTGATTGTGTACATTTTGAATCAGCTGTTTGCCGTGGGGTTGATATTGGCGATTGCGGTGGGGTCGCTGCTGATTATTTTCTTTGCGACTTCGCGGCGGTTGCACAAAACCAGTGAGCGGCTGCATGAGCGTTTCCATAAAAATTTCAACGAAAAAGAACATCTTGAAGAGGCGCAAGCCCTTATCCCAAAGGGATTTGTGAAACATGTGATACGGCGCGATTTACACCTGTCCGACTTTCTAATACAGCCGCAATTTTCCATCGTAGGGCAAAGTCTGAAGCAGTTGCAGTTTCGCCAATCGTTTGGTGTACACGTAGTTACAATCATGCGCAACGGCATCCGCATCAACATCCCAAACGGCGATGAGCGCATTTTCCCCAACGACCACCTCGTAGTGCTGGGCACCGACAAGCAAATGGAACAATTTCAGCAACGCATCGAGGAAAAGCGCGAAAAATACGCCGACTATCAAGCCGAACAATTCCCAGCCGTGCAAATTCGGCAGGTGGAATTAGAAGAAGGTGCCGATTTGGTTGGACAAACGGCACTGACAGCACATTTGCAAGACGAATACGATTGCATGCTGGTGGGCGTAGAGCGCGCAGGCTGGTCAATCACAGAACCGGACTTGGATTTGGTGTTTGAAGCCGGCGACATCCTCTGGTTGGTAGGCGAAAAAGAAAAAATCAAACGCTTGCATGCTATTAAGAAAGAGTAGGGGGGATGAACTTTTTTTGTCTGAATCAGGATTTTCAGGATTAAAGGATTGGCAGGATTGTTGAACAATCCTGCCAATCTTTTCTGAGTAGAGACGTGGCGCGCCACGTCTCTACTGCAATTTTGTCTGAACCGGGATTTTCGTGTGATTTCTGTTGTCTGAACTTTGATTTTAAGATGATTTTTATGATTTTTATGATTGTTAATCGTCTGAACTGTGATTTTCGTATGATTTCAGATGATTTCTATGATTGTTTTTAATCATACAAATCATTAAAATCATCTTAAAATCAGGCTAAATCTTTTTTTCAGGTGCTATTATTTCGCAAACGGTGTTTTATCCCGTAGGGATTATAGCTCGGTAGAAATGGAATGCCTCCCCCAATTCCTGCATCCCGTAGGGATGCAACATCATCCGCAAACGGTTGCATCCCTACGGGATGCAGGGTGGAGGTGAGGATTGGCTTTTCTACCGAGCTATAATCCCTACGGGATAAAAGGCTATGTATATTTGTCCCTGCGGGACAAAACACCGTTTGCGAAATAATAGCACCTAAAAAAAAAGATTTAGCCGATTTGTATGATTCAAAACAATCATAAAAAATCACTGAAATCATACGAAAATCAAAGTTCAGACAAAAGGATTGGCAGGATTTTCAAAAAATCCTGCCAATCCTTTTATCCTGAAAAATCGCCGTTCAGACAACTTACAGCGTTGCCTTCACCTCCACCTCTTCAAACGGCTCAACGATGTCGCCTATTTTGATGTCGTTGAAGTTTTGGATGTTTAGACCGCATTCGTAGCCTTGTAGCACCTCTTTCACATCGTCTTTGAAGCGTTTCAGCGAGCCGAGTTCGCCGGAATAAATCACGATGCCTTCGCGAATGATGCGAATTTTGTTGCCGCGTTTGATTTTGCCTTCGCGCACCAGACAGCCTGCCACGGTACCCACTTTGGTGATGTTGAACACTTCGGTCACTTCCACATTGCCGGTGATTTCTTCCTTAAATTCCGGTGCCAACATACCTTCCATCGCGGCTTTAACCTCCTCAATGGCATCGTAAATAATTGAGTATAAGCGAATATCCACGCCTCCCTGTTCGGCTGCTTTGCGAGCCAATTGCGACGGGCGCACCTGAAAGCCGATGACAATCGCTTCGGAGGCTGCTGCGAGGGTAACATCCGATTCGGAAATTTGCCCTACGCCTTTGTGGATGACATTGACCTGAATTTGCGCAGTGGACAGGCTGATTAACTTGTCGGAAAGCGCCTCCACAGAGCCGTCCACATCGCCTTTGACGATGACGTTCAACTGTTGGAAATTGCCTATCGCAATGCGGCGACCGATGTCGTCCAGGGTCAGCATTTTTTGTGTCCGCAGTCCCTGTTCGCGCTGCAGCTGTTCGCGTTTGGATGCTATTTCGCGGGCTTCTTGCTCGGTATCCATCACATTGATGGCATCGCCGGCTTGGGGGGCACCGTTCAGACCGAGCACCAACACCGGTTCGGCAGGTCCTGCCTCCGTGATGCGCTGATTGCGCTCGTTGAACATGGCTTTGACACGTCCAAAGTGCGTGCCTGCCAACACCACATCGCCCAATTGGAGCGTACCGGTTTTCACAAGCACCGTCACGAGGTAGCCACGCCCCTTATCCAATGACGATTCGATGATTGAACCAACCGCTTTGCGTTTGGGGTTGGCTTTCAGTTCCAGCATATCGGCTTCCAGCAACACCTTTTCCATCAATTCGTTGACATTGATGCCTTGCTTGGCGGAGATGTCCTGCGACTGATATTTGCCGCCCCAATCTTCCACCAGATAATTCATCTGCGACAGGGCTGATTTTATTTTTTCAGGGTCGGCTCCCGCTTTATCTATCTTGTTGATTGCGAACACCATAGGCACATTTGCAGCGGCGGCATGGTTGATAGCCTCAATGGTTTGAGGCATCACGCTGTCGTCTGCCGCCACAATGATGATGGCGATGTCCGTCACGCTGGCACCACGCGCACGCATAGCCGTGAACGCCTCGTGACCGGGAGTGTCCAGGAAAGTGATGCGGCGACCGTTGCCCAATTGCACATTGTAGGCACCAATGTGCTGCGTGATTCCACCGGCTTCACCGGCAATCACATTGGTGTTGCGGATATTGTCGAGCAACGATGTTTTACCATGGTCAACATGCCCCATGACCGTCACAATGGGTGCACGAGCCACTAAATCTTCGGGGTTGTCTTCGTCTTCCGCGATAGCCTCCGCAACTTCGGCACTGACATATTCCGTTTTGAACCCAAATTCGTCCGCCACAATATTGATAACTTCAGCATCCAAACGCTGATTGATGGACACCATAATGCCAATCGCCATACATTTGGAAATAATCTGCACCACAGGCACATTCATCATGCTTGCCAAATCGTTGGCGGTTACAAACTCGGTGAGTTTGAGCACTTTGTTTTCGTGTGCTGAGGCTTCAAGCTCCTCATCGCGATGCTGTGAGAAGGCATCGCGCTTTTCCTTGCGGTATTTAGCACCCTTTTTCTGCGTTTTGTTCGTCAGACGGGCGAGCGTTTCCTTTACCTGTTTTTGCACATCTTCTTCGCTCACTTCGCTCCGTTCGCCATATTTGCGGAGCTTCATGTTGGGATTTGGCTTCACTGCCGGAGCACCCTTCTCGATGTCTATTCGTTCATTTTTGATGCGTTTGCGCTTCTTTTTCTGCGTCGGGTCAATATCTGCTTTTTTCGTCAGCGTTGGTGGAACGGCGCGCGGTTCCGGCTTTGGAGCTGCTGCGTTTTTTTTCCTCTTTGGTACATGCTGTGGAACGGTTTTGATTTTGTCGGAACGCTCTTGTTCACGTTCTTTCTTCGTCTTCTTTTTCGGGCGGGTCGATAGATTGATTATGGACAAATCAATGCTACCGGTCACCTTAGGACCTTCTATGGTTGGTTTTGGGAAATAGCGGAACGGTTCGCCGACAGTGGTGGCACCGGAAGGCGTTGGAGTGTTCACAAGCGTTATCCCGCCAACCTTCTCTTTCTGGGTTTGCCCCCCTTTTCCACGCTTCTTTTCTTTGGATTCTTTGGATTCTTTGGGTGGTGCGGCAACCACTTCTTTCTGTTTTTTGTCCGCAATGGGATTACCGCGCTTGTCCAATTTTATTTTGCCGGTGACGGTGAACTTCGGCTTGAGTTTTTCGGGGATAACCGTTGGAATTTCTCCCTTCGACACATAGCCCGGAACCGTCACGGTGCCCTTTTTGTCCTTGTCGCGACGGTCAAAGCGGATTTTTTCGGCTTCCTTTTTCAGATTCTTATCCAAACTAAATTCATTGACGAGCAGGTCGTACTCCACGTCCTCAATTTTAGTATTTGGGTCAGCATCCGGATGGTCATAGCCCTGCCGCTGCAGAAACTCGACCACCGTCGTAAGCCCCACATTCAAATTTT
>NZ_BBRU01000089.1:0-930 GCF_001431085.1 Candidatus Symbiothrix dinenymphae | reverse complement strand
AATTGTTCATTTGTTTTCATTCCACCACCACTTTCAGCAATTTCTCCCCAATCCGCACAAGATAGACACCGCGTGTGGTTGGTATCGGTAGTTGTAGGGATGATTGCGGGGATGATTGTAGGGGCGGTTGCGGGGATGGTTGCGGAGTCGTGGCACGCCACGCCTCTACCGGTAATGTTGACACCGCGCGACCGTTTAAATCATAGATTGTGATGTTTGTAACACCTTCCGGAACGCCTTCGATGGTGATGAAATCACCGCCATGCACCGGATTGGGATATAGTTTCAGGGGAGGTGCCTCTATTGCGCCAATCTGTGTGGTGCGGGTGCGTTCCTGACAATACGGGCACGTTTCCACGGTGTCGCCTGAGGCGGTGATGAGGCGTGCCTTATACTCGGCGGTGGCATCCAATATATCTGTGCGCTTGTTGCCTGCTGAATAGGACAATTCGGAGGATAATTTCTCCCATTTGCCATTGCTGTCCGCCTTATACCATTCGCAACCCACTATACCGTAGCCGGTGTTTGCCTTTACGAGCAGCAGATTGTTGTACCGGATGGACACGACATCCTCAAACGCTGCTCGGCTTTCGATGGTCAGACTGTAATTGGCTGTGTCTCTTGCTATTACAATACTGTATTTGACCACATAACGTCCGCCTCTGCTAATATCAACCGTGAAGCGATTCCCTTTTACACCTTCGTGCAATACGGTGGAAGAGGTCTTGGTCGTAACCGTTACAACAGACTCCAAAGCCTCACAATGTGCCAGGTAATAGCCTGTACCGATGCTGTCGGCATTTGACACAGCTATCGCGTGGCCGTTGGTATTGCCACCCGTGTTGCCACCTGCGCCACCTGTGTTGCCGCCTGTGCCGCCTGTGCCACCTGTGTTGCCGCCTGAGCCGCCTGTGTTGCCGCCCGTGTTGG
>NZ_BBRU01000088.1:0-694 GCF_001431085.1 Candidatus Symbiothrix dinenymphae | reverse complement strand
GCAACACCCGAACCGAAGCCTGAGAAAGAGGTGACGCCGCCGAAAACTGCTTTTGAGGATTATGAGGTGGTGAAGGAAGTACCCGAAGAGCAATTACCAATGAGCAATGAGCAATTGCCCGTTGTTGTGGAGCCGGAGCCTGTTGTGGAGCCGGCGGTTTTTACTGAGGCGGAGGTGATGCCTTCTTTTCCGGGTGGGGTGGCTCAACTCACTAAATTTTTGTTTGCCAACACCAACTATCCGGCTTCGGCTGTTGCTCAAAATCAGCAGGGGCGTGTTTGGTGCTCGTTTATTGTGGAAAAAGACGGTGCTATTACCAATGTTAAAGTTGAAAAGGGTGTGTTTCCTGACTTAGACCAAGAGGCTGAGCGCGTGCTTCAAACGATGCCCAAGTGGGTTTGCGGCTCGGAGCGAGGAGTGCCGGTGCGGGTGAAGTGCTATCTGCCGCTTTTCTTTTCGCTGTAAAAAATGTCCTCGTCATTGCGGGCTTGACCTGCAATCCCCTGTCGGTTGCGCCTTTAGAAATTCAACACAAACTTGCCGCCGATGGTGTTAATTCTCAAGTGGTCGAAAGCAACAAACAAACCGGCGTTGCAAAAGAAGTTACCTATGCCGTAGCCTATTTCGGTGTAACTGCGCAAAGCCGGAGTATATAACTGGCTGAGATAGAGGCGTTCGGGGAGGATGTCTCTGG
>NZ_BBRU01000087.1:0-947 GCF_001431085.1 Candidatus Symbiothrix dinenymphae | reverse complement strand
GGGAAAATTGGCACGCAGTTTGTTCGAGGTTGACGGTCGGTTTGACGACCAAAGAGTGATAGAAGGAGCCACACTGCCCATGATGGACGACCAGGGCAACCGCCTGCAAGGTTCCGTGTTGGAAGTAAGACGGGATGCCGTAGTGATGGATTTCAACCACCCGCTGGCAGGTGAAGCATTGGAATTTGAAGGCGTAATCTACAACGTCCACGAACCCGACGCCGAAGAAATAGCCGAAATAACCGGTCAAGGCTGCGGCTGCAGCAATGATTGCGACTGCGAGAAAACAACAAGCTGCTGTTGCAAATAAGGGCAATTTTAGGCTGTCGTTTTGCGCGAATTTGCTCAACGATTGTTTGGTAAGTTAGTTAATTATGGTTACCTTTGCACGCACTAAAACATATTTTTGATGAAAATTTTGCTTGATGCTAATATTTTTTTTGCTGTTATTCTTAATGAACCGGAAAAAGAACGGATTATTGAGTTGACAAGAGGTGCTGAAATGGTGTCTCCTGAAGTAGTACCCTACGAAATTGGAAATGCCTTATTGGCGATGCTAAAAAGGAGACGGTTGACTAAGGAGCAAGTAGTGAAAAGTTTCAACACTTTTGACTTTATACCAAAGAACTTAGTGCAGATAAATGTTGCTAAAGCAATTGAAATAGCTTGTATGTTTGATATTTATGCGTATGATGCTTATTATCTGGAAGTTGCTAATCGATTGCGATTGCCGTTATTGACGTTGGATAAACGGATGCAAAATAATGCTCAGGAATTGAATATAAATATATTGGAGGTATAAAAATGAAAACTTACAACAACTTGGAAGCTCAAAACGACGTGATGGTACTGAATGCGGGCATAAACGAGAGTGTCTCGATTAAACAGCGAAAAAAACGCATCACCGCTGGATGTAGAGGGGATTATTGTTAATATCTCTACTGATG
>NZ_BBRU01000086.1:0-952 GCF_001431085.1 Candidatus Symbiothrix dinenymphae | reverse complement strand
GGACGAGGTGGTCGAGGCGGTCGCACAAGATATATTGGTACGGGGGGTAGTCGTGAATGAAAAACAGAGACCACTGCCCGGAGTTGCTGTATCAGTGGACGGGGAGCCTTCCATAACCGACACAACCGATGCAAAAGGCACATTTACGTTGTATGTACCCCGTTCGGCAAAACAATTGGTGGCAACATGCGTCGGCATGCGAAACGAAACAGTTAATATTGCACCTCAAATGCGGCTCATCCTGCGCAAGGCATTTAGCCGAAATGAATTTTCCGTTCACGCCGGAGTCGGAGCATCTTCGCTGTGGAATTATTCGCCCAATGTGGGGAATTATAAGTTCTCTGTCGGCTACGATTTTGGTATAGGCTACACTCTCTTCTTTTCAAAAAACAAGACATGGGCAGTTTCAACCGGCATAAGCATCGCATCCTTCAATAGCAACTACGAATTGCCAACGTTCACAGATGCTAAAGGTAAAATTTCTGATGGCGAGGGAGGCGATTTTGACTATTTCGACGCCACCATCAGCGGTTACACTGAATCGCAGCACCTCAGCATGCTCACCATCCCACTCATGCTGCATTTTGAAAAAGAAATGACAGAAACAGGCAAGTTTTACGCCGCACTTGGCGTTAAATTCGGGCTTCCGCGCGGCACCATCAACTATACAAATAATGTGCAAGAGCTACACGCATCAGGCACTATTCGAGGCAGGGAAATTATCGATCCTGAATCTATGGGACTTGGCAACGTTAACCGTAACAGAATAGACCTTAGTGGGGGGAGCATAGATAATCTCCAAACAGCCTATTTTGTTTCCGTCGAAACGGGTATGAAATGGGCGTTGACAAACGAATGGTCGCTCTATACCGGTATTTATATGGATTATGGCTTCAAAAATATCATTGAAACCGGCGGTAACGACCTTGTTGGTTACAATGCCGCCGAATTC
>NZ_BBRU01000085.1:0-953 GCF_001431085.1 Candidatus Symbiothrix dinenymphae | reverse complement strand
TTTGTTATTTCATGAGCAGTGGGCCCGTTCCCCATTTATCTGGCTATCGACAATACCCCCCTCAGTTTCACGCCATGGGCAGAGGAGAGCATCCCGCTTGGCTTGCCTGTTTACATGAAAGGGATAAACCTGCAAGCCGGTTGGGTGTGGGCATTCGGCGGTCCGAAGAAGCCGCGCAAGCCACGTCCGTCCGACTTCAAAGCCAGCGTGGCTCCGCTTGCGGTGCCTGAGCCTGCGCCAATCCGTCCCGAACCGCTGCGAGATGTTGTGGGTATTGTGCTGATTGAAGAAGAAGAAGTGGTTGAAGAACCGATTCCGGTGGTTGAAGTGACACCGGTTGAAGAACCGGTTGAAGTGGCACCGGTTGAAGAACCGGCACCGGTGGTTGAAGAAGTGGTCGAAACAGTTCCGGAAGTGGTTGTACCACCGGCACCGGAGCATAACGACACCGTATATAGAGTGCAAGTGCTCGCCCGCAAAGACACCCCGCTTGCAGATTATGCGAACTACTTCCGGGAAAATTATCAGTTAGACGACATTGTAGAAGAGAAATACAGTGTGAACGGCAACATCTACTATCAATATGTGTGCACAAAAGAATGCACCACGAAAGCGGAAGCCCGCAAATGGCGGTTAGAGGTAACAGCCAGAGGCGTTTCCACAGCATGGTCTATCCTCTACAAAGGCAAAGACCGCATACTGCCAAAAGGAGAAATACGACTGAATTAGAGTTTAGTTATTAGAGTTTAGTTATGGAATGCCTTTCATTTCTGCATCCCATAACTAAACTCTAAACTCTAATAACTAAACTCTAACTCTAAACTCAAACTCTAAACTCTAAACTCTAATAACTAAACTCTAAAAAAGGCTTTTACTATTGCTTTTCCGTGCGGCGTGAGGACGGATTCGGGGTGAAATTGCACGCCGTGTACATCGTAGGTGCGGTGTTGTAA
>NZ_BBRU01000084.1:0-710 GCF_001431085.1 Candidatus Symbiothrix dinenymphae | reverse complement strand
AAGGAGTATATTATTGCAAGTGCTCCTTACAAAGATGGCGGTTTTACACTCAATTTGCCTGCAACTATAGATGATAAATATCTTAATGATTGGGAGAATGGTGCTAAAGGTGAAGATATTGAGCACGGTATCGCAGCATATAAGAGCGGAAAACAAGTAGGTACTTTTTGGTTTGGGGATAAAATTCAATCGGAATCAACTAAAGGTATCATCTGGGGGTATGCCAACAAGGCATATACCTCCTCTACAGGGTTACTTGTAAAACAAGGCTGGTCTCTACTATATTGGACAAAAGACGGTTCCGAATATGAATACACAGCTACACAACCCGGTGAGATGAAGTGGTTCTTTGTTCCAACTGCCCCTGACTTAGGTGGTGCCGGTAGCCTTGAAATTAAGGCAAGCAATGTCTCCACCGGCACGGTAGAAGTTGATTCCGTAAAAGTGGTGTTTTGGTCAAATAAAGAAGAATATGTCATTGCGAGTGCTCCCTATAATGGTGGTTTTACGCTCAATTTACCTGCAACGGTGGATGATGGATATCTTGATGATTGGGAGAATAGCGTTAAATTCATCGAAGCATATAAGAACGGGAGCTACGTAGGTCAATTTTGGTATGCGGACAAAATTGACCCGGAACCGACTAAATGGACTGTCTGGATGTATGCCAACAAGGCAGATGAAATTGAAGGATTACTTGTAAAACAAGG
>NZ_BBRU01000083.1:0-711 GCF_001431085.1 Candidatus Symbiothrix dinenymphae | reverse complement strand
ATCGCGCATTTGGACACGTTCGAGACAAAATATAGCCCGTTTTTCCTGTTGCTGGCGATTGTCGGAGGAAAACATGGTGAGCGGAAACATCACATTTTCCATCACCGTCATCGAATCAAACAGGGCAGACCCCTGAAAGAGCATCCCCATCTCTTGCCGCAGGGCGTTCAACTCCGGTTTTTTCATCGCCGGAAGATTGCGCCGGTCGTAGAGAATTTCGCCCGAGTCGGGCGACAGCAGTCCAATCAGGATTTTCATAAAAACGGTTTTCCCCGAGCCGCTTCGACCGATGACGAGGTTTGTTTTCCCCTTGTCGAATGTGGCGGACACATCTTTGATGACCTGTTTGTCTTCGAACGACTTGATAATGTGCTTTGCTTCAATCATTTAAACTAATAATAAGGTGATTAATACATCGGTCGCCAAAATCAGCACACTGCTGGTTACGACCGATTCGGTACTCGCCTTACCCACTTGCAGGGCACCTCCTTTGACATTATACCCGAAATAGGAGGCGGCAGAAGATATGATAAAGGCAAAAATCATGGCTTTCAATACCGAATAGCCGATGTAACGTGTTGAAAACCAATATTGAAGACCATATTCGTAGGTTGACGGCGAGATGATGTCGGTGAACCAACTGATAAAAAATCCCCCTGCCATACCAAAAAACATACTGAAAATAACCAAAACCGGCACAAACGCGACAAA
>NZ_BBRU01000082.1:0-719 GCF_001431085.1 Candidatus Symbiothrix dinenymphae | reverse complement strand
CCCAGATATAATCCGGTAAGATTTCTTTGTGACGAACATCAATATTGTCACAAACCGCCTGACCTATCAAGTGGACAGAAATGGCGTACAAACTCAAATCATACTTTTTAAGTAAATCTTTAATTCCCTGGTAATAAGCAGGGTCGGTATTCCGAACATCCAAATGAGCAGGAATACCCAACTCCAATCCATCGTATCCGAAGGATTTTGCTTTTTCACAAACTGTTTCAAGAGGGAGGTCTCCCCATTGAAGCGTACATAATGTTGCCAAACGTGCCATAATAAATATTGTTTTAAATTGTTATTATTTATTTTCTAATTATTGAATCCATTTTACCCATTTCTTGCTATCGTCGTATCCTGCTGTTACTACCGTTTCGATGAACTGCATGCCGCGAACGCCGTCATCAACCGTTGGGAAATCGAGCCATTCCGGTTTGGGTGCTTGTCCGTTGATTTTTGCTCTCACCGTGTAGGAGAAATTTCGGTAAATATTGGCAAACGCTTCCACATAACCTTCGGGATGTCCTCCCGGTGTGCGGGAATTGTATTTGGTAATATCGCTCACATAACCTGTTCCTACGCGAATCAATTCGGTGGGTCTGTCGAGCCATTTAGCCAATAGGGTATTCGGTTCCTGTTCGTGCCATTCCAAACCGCCTTTTTCGCCATAAATGCGGATAGCGATGGCGTTTTCTTCACCAACAGCAATCTGAGAA
>NZ_BBRU01000081.1:0-974 GCF_001431085.1 Candidatus Symbiothrix dinenymphae | reverse complement strand
GGCGTGTGTCTAAGGTAGTCGTGGGCGACAGTTTGAATATCACATTGTTACGGAGATTGAACCGGTTAATGTCGATATTGTTGTTGAAATTGTTGCGATTATCCACTTTCAACAGACCGGTTTCGTTGTCGAAACCTGCCGATACAAAGTAGTTCGCTATTTTTCCGCCCCCTGACACATTCAGGTTTGCCTTCGTGTTGACGGTCTGCTTGTTGAACAGCATATTGTACCAGTCCACATTGGGGTAAATCATCGGATTTTCGCCCCGCATGGTGGACTGAATTTTCTGCTCGCTGTAATAGACTTCCCTGTCGGGATACCTCGACAAAAGTGCCTGATTGTACAGCTGCATGTACTCCACGCCGCCAATCATTTCGGGAATCTGCGTGGGCGTAGCCACATTGACATCCACGCGGGCATTGATTCTCACTCTGCCTTCCTGACCGCTCTTGGTGGTCACCATGACGATACCGTTAGCACCGCGTGAGCCGTAGAGCACCGCCGCCGAAGCATCTTTGAGGATGGAGAAACTTTCGATGTCGTCGGGCGTCATACGCGCCAGGTCATCGGCATTGGACTCAAATCCGTCAATCAGTATCAACGGTGCTGTGGCGTACCCGAAAGTAGTAACACCGCGCACAAAGAACTGGGCATTGTCGCGTCCCGGTTCGCCGCTGGTCTGATAGGAAATCAAGCCCGGAATCTTACCTGCAAAAGCAGTGGTAAGATTTGAAGAAGACACTTTCAGGTCGGAGGCTTTAATCGTCTCAATGGAGGCAACCACGCTGCTCTTCTTCTGCTTGCCGAAAGCGACAATGGTCACTTCGTCCAATTCATTCGCTTTGGGCTTGAGCGGAATCACAAAACTCGCCTTGTCGCCCACCTCCACAGTGTAGAGGTCATAGCCCAAAAACGAAACTTCCAAAACATCCGTCGGCGAAACGTCTATTTTGAATGAACCATCCACATCGGTT
>NZ_BBRU01000080.1:0-989 GCF_001431085.1 Candidatus Symbiothrix dinenymphae | reverse complement strand
GGCTACAGCCAGGTGGACGAAGACAAGCAGGCCGCCTTCCGCGCTGCCTACCCCTTCGGCCAGTTCGTGGTCGGTGGCTACTACCAGCGCAACGACGAGCAGATCCGCGGCACGCGCAACAACTTCCGTCTGTCGGGCATGTACACCCTGGGCGCTTCCGAGTTCCACGTGAACCTGGGCCACGCCAACAAGTGGAGCAACATTGCCGACTCCGGCGCCAACCAGTGGACCCTGGGCTACAACTACAACCTGAGCAAGCGCACCAAGGTCTACGGCTACTACACCAAGGTGGACAACAAGGCCGGCGCCAACTACATGACCGGTGTGAAGGGCGCGGACTTCTCCTCCTTCGCGCTGGGCGTGCGTCACGCATTCTGATCGCCGCGCGGCGTAAGCCGCGAGCAAAGCAGGTCTGTTCCAATCAGCACCTGCCTGCCACATCAGGCCTCGTACCGAAAGGTACGGGGCCTTTTTGTCTGGGCTCGTCTTTTCAAAGCCTGATCAAGGAAAAAACCATGAGGATCATCGCGGCCGGTTGCCTGGCCTTTGTCGTCGTCTCGCTGCTGGCCGTCACCCAGGTGAAGGGTGCGCCGGGTGAGCAGGCCATGCCTGCCTCCGTGCAGATGGCCAAGTAAGCCCTCGGCAAGAGGCACGAGCCCCGGACTGGTTCCGGGGTTTTTTTATGGTCGCGCGGATGCGTCGAGGGGGTATCTTTTTGTTTAACCTGTATAAAAATACAGGTATTGAGAAGCGTCTGATGCCTGACGCATGGACTGCCTAGAATGTTTGGCTCCCACTGACCACAGAACACCCATGACGCACGGTCTGATTCGAATTCGCGGCGCACGCCAGCACAATCTCCAGAACCTGGATCTCGACATCCGTACCGGCGAGCTGACCGTGGTCACGGGGCCCAGCGGCCCGGGCAAGTCCAGCCTGGTGCTCGACACCCCGTATGCCGAAGGCCAGCGCCGCTATGTCGAGACCTT
>NZ_BBRU01000079.1:0-16444 GCF_001431085.1 Candidatus Symbiothrix dinenymphae | reverse complement strand
CTATGACGACAGTCTTTTCGGGTTTGTTGATGCTACTGTTGCTCATTGCGATTGTTGTGGGCTTGATTCGCCATCCACAATCATAGTAAAATGATAAATGCAGAAAAAATAAAGTCCATAATAGCCCGACAGCGCAACCGCCATTCAGGAGTTGAAAAAATTGGGCATCGAACCCGTGATGCTGACCGGCGACAATCTGCAAGCCGCCCGTCACATTGCCTCGCAGGTGGGCATCACAACCGTTCGCGGCTCACTGCTGCCGCAAGATAAATCCGCGATGGTCAAGCAGTTGAAGCAACAATACGGAGCCGTTGCCATGGTGGGCGATGGCGTAAACGATGCGCCCGCATTGGCAGAAGCCACCGTAGGCGTAGCGATGGGTGCCGCAGGCAGCGACACAGCATTGGAAGTGGCCAACATCGCCCTGATGAACGACAAACTGAGCCTGCTGCCCTACCTCACACGTCTGAGCCGCCGAACGTTAACCACCATCAAATGGAACACCGCAGGAGCCATCGCCGTCAAAGTGCTCTTCATCTTGCTGGCATTCATGGGCTGGAGCAACCTCGTATTCGCCATCGTAGCCGATGTGGGCGTGATGCTGGTGGTGGTGCTGATTAGTTTGCGACTGCTGAAGTTTAAATAAAATTTGTCTGAACTGTGATTTTCATAACTTTTTCGTACCTTTGCCCTCGTTCAATGAATAAAATAATGACATAATGAGAGATTTTTTTCAAATACTTCGGCGGTTTGTGCTCCCTTACAAGCGATATTTGGCTTTGAATATTGTTATGACGGTGTTGTCGGGGCTTTTGACTTTGGTTTCGTTTGGTGCGTTGATACCTATTTTGAATATTCTGTTCAAAATTGAAACCCCTGATGTCGGTGGTTATATGCCTGTGGATTGGGCGCATTTTTCGATTGATTCGTTTAAAGAGGTGTTTCAAAATAATTTGAATATGTTTATTACGGACTCTATGCAGACGCATAGTGGCACTTATATTCTGATTATTTTGGGGCTTTTTCTGATTATTACAACTTTTTTTCGGACGGCGGCGATGTATTATGCGTCGTTTTTTTTGATACCGTTGCGTACGGGCGTGGTGCGCGACATTCGTAATCAAATTAACGACAAAATAATCTCGTTGCCGTTATCTTTTTTCTCCGAAGAGCGCAAAGGGGATATTCTGGCGCGTATTTCGGGGGATGTGAACGAGGTGGAAAATTCGGTGATGAGTTCGCTGGATATGCTGTTCAAAAATCCTATTTACATCATTCTTTACCTCTTAGGGATGTTTTTGATTAGTTGGCAACTCACTCTGTTTGTGATTGTTATGCTTCCGATAGCGGGTTATATCATGGGGCAGGTCGGCAAAAATCTGAAACGCAGTTCGGCTGATGGGCAGCGGCAATGGGGCAATCTGATGTCGCAAATCGAAGAAACGCTCAGCGGGTTGCGCATCATCAAGGCATTTATCGCCGAAAAGAAAATTGAGGAGCGTTTTCACAAGACGAACGAGCAGTTCAGGAACACGACCATGCGGATTTTTCGCCGTCAACAGTTGGCGCACCCGATGAGCGAATTGCTGGGCATCATCACGGTTGCAATAGTGCTGTGGTATGGTGGTTCGTTGATTTTGTCGGACAACAGTTCGATAGAAGCGAGTTCGTTTATGTATTATTTGACGATTTTTTATATGATTATCAACCCTGCCAAAGAGTTGTCGAGGTCCGTTTATTCCATCCAAAAGGGCTTGGCGTCGATGGAGCGTGTGGACAAAATTTTGAAGGCGGAAACCAATATCACAGACCCGCAATCGCCGAAACCCATTCCATTCAACGTGCAAATCAATTACAAAGATATCTGGTTTCGCTACAAAGACAATTGGGTGCTGAAAGGCGTTAACCTGACCATTCCCAAGGGGAAAACCGTTGCGCTGGTGGGACAATCCGGCTCCGGGAAGTCCACGATGGTCGATTTGCTGCCCCGCTTCTACGATATTGAAAAAGGCACCATTCTCATCGACGGCGTGGATATTCGGGATGCCAAAGTGCACGATGTACGCCATCTGATGGGCATTGTCAATCAGGAAGCCATCCTTTTCAACGACACTTTTTTTAATAATATCGCCTTTGGGGTCGCCAATGCCACGTTGGCGGATGTGGAGGCAGCAGCCAAAATTGCCAATGCCTACGAATTTATTGTGGCAACCGACGACGGCTTTGAAACGAACATCGGCGACCGCGGCGGCAAACTGTCCGGTGGGCAGCGACAACGCATCAGCATAGCTCGCGCCGTACTAAAAAACCCGCCGATACTCATCCTTGATGAGGCAACCTCCGCCTTAGACACCGAATCGGAACGTCTCGTGCAGGATGCGCTGGAAAAATTGATGCAAAATCGCACCACCATCATCATAGCGCATCGCCTCTCAACCATCCGAAACGCCGATTTAATTTGCGTCATGCACGAAGGCGAAATTGTAGAACGCGGCACACACACTGGACTAATGTCCTTAAACGGCTATTACTCACGCCTTTGCGCAATGCAAGCCATGTGAAGCAGTTACCAGTTAGCAGTTACCAGTTACCAGCTTGGTAACTGGTAACTGTTAACTGTTAACTGGTAACTGGTAACTGGTAACTGGTAACTGGTAACTGCTAACTGGTAACTGGTAACTGACTACCAGTTGGCTACTGTGGCGTTGTAAATCATATCTACCAATTCTGTTACTATTTCGCGCACTAAACCGTCTTCCACGTCCGACAAGTTGCTGGATGCGGGAAACTCCCTGAATGCCGTGAATGTCTGGTCAACATTGGCACCCTCCTCTTTGTTGTTGGTGTAGCGCACACGGATACTTACCGTCAGGCGTGTCTGAGAGGCATACGCATCGTCTTTGACAGCCGTTCCCATGAGGTCGTAACCGGTGATTTCGCCCTCGATGTCGATGTCGGCATTGTTTTCTACTGCCGTCAAACGTGTTTGCTCCACAAAACGGTCGCGCAAGGCACGGTCAAAAGTGGGTGCCAAATTGGGATTGACCAATGCCGCACGGTTCATAAAATCCTGTATCGTAATGGTTTTCACCACTTCGTAGTTCAGTTTTCCACCCTGAAAACTGTAAGAAACAGAGCAACCGATGCCCACAAGCATCAGCAATATGCAGGAACAACTTTTAATTAACTTTTTCATATCGTCTTCATATCGGTGCATAAGCATATAGAAAAGATTGATTATCAAAATTCGCTTCACTTTTAGTTTTTGACGGTGCGGCCTCAGGCACCACTTCATCCGGAACATCGAACAGCGAGTCGTCATACTCCACTTTCACCAACGAGAGTGCCTGTGCGGGGGCAGAAGCTCCTGCGGTGTTTCGGTCTTGGTTGATTATCACCTGCCGAAACTCGTCCGGCGTCATTCTACCGCGACCGACTTCCAGCAGCGTGCCAACAACCGCACGTACCATGCTGCGTAAAAAGCGATTAGCCTGAATGGTGAACACCCACGTGCTGCCCTGCTGCTCCCAGCGGGCGTGCATGATGGTGCAGTTGTTCGTTTTGGTCTCTGTGTGGAGTTTGCTGAAACTGGTGAAGTCTTTAAATTCAAACAAAATTTGCGCCGCCTTGTTCATCAAATCATAATCTAACTCTCTGGAAATTCGATACATAAGGTGCCCGTTGAAAGGGTCTTTTTCGTGCGTCACCACATATTGATAGGTGCGCGACAAGGCACTAAAACGGGCATGCGCGTTGGCTCTGACGGGCACAATCCGGTATATGACGATGTCTCGCGGCAATACGCGGTTCAGTTTATCCGTCAGCAGGGGCAAATCCAATGCCTCTGCGCAGTCGAAATGGGCAACCATCTCCCGCGCATGCACCCCGGTGTCCGTCCGTCCGGCACCAACAATGCCCACAGGCTTCTGCAAAAGAGTCATCAGCGCATTCTGAATAGTTGCCTGCACCGTCATAGCATTATTTTGATATTGCCAACCGCAATAATTCTGCCCATTATATGCCAAAAAGATAAAATAACGATTCATGGTGCAAAGGTAGTAAATTTAAATTTGATATGGAGGAGAGGGGTTATCTAAATCTCCTTGATGCGCTATTTTTTCAAGTCCCGCAGGCTTGCCCGGAGCGCAGTCTCATGGGAACAAGACTGTGTGGCGTTCATTGTCCCGCAGGGACAAATATACATAGCCTTTTATCCCGTAGGGATTATAGCTCGGTAGAAAAGCCAATCCTCACCTCCACCCTGCATCCCGTAGGGATGCAACCGATTGCGGATGATGTTGCATCCCTACGGGATGCAGGAATGGGGGAGGCATTCCATTTCTACCGAGCTATAATCCCTACGGGATAAAACACCGTTTGCGAAATAATAGCACCTGAAAAAAAGATTTAGTTAATGGTTTTTTATCCGCTTTTTATTCAGAAAAATGTTGTACCTTTGCACCAAAAAACGGATGGTTACAATTGAATCTACAAGGTTGCGAAATCATGTGAGAGCGCACAAAAGCGAACTCTATGACAAGATGTCTCAATATGGGGCATCAAATTTGCGCATATTTGGTTCGGTGGCGCGTGGCGATGCCACTGCCGATAGTGATATAGATTTTTTGGTGGATATTGACCCCAAAGAACATTCACTGTTTGGCTCAATTCTTGGCATTGAGTATGATTTTTCAAATATTCTCGGAATGGATGTTGATTTGACCACTACCAAAACGGTAACTCCGGCGATTCGAGAAGATATGAATAGTTATGAGGTGATTGCACTATGAAAAACATTAAAAGCGAATTAGAACTGATAATCAAATACATTGACGAGTGCTTAGAAGAGTATCCGCTCACTAAATCCGAAGATTTTTACACCCGACGTTTGGCATTCAAATCTGTAGCACTTGACTTGATTCAGGTGGGCGAACACGCAAACAGAGTTCCAAAAGGGTTTCAGTCCGACCATGCAGATATTCCTTGGTCGCTTATCATAGGGTTCAGAAACATTGCAGTACATTCTTACGATGGTTTAGATGAAAATTTGGTTTATGAAATCATTGAAAAAGATGTGCCAAAACTTCGAGAGCAGATTTATCCTCTATTGTTCATTAGTTTGGCATAATCCGGCACCTTGCCAGAGAAATACGCAAATCATTGGAGTGAAGGTTTGTGTCTTGCCCCGATGATTATCATGCACCGGAAAGAGATTTTTCAATGTCCAAATTTGCGTTTCGCCCCTTTGTTATCCAAAAAATGAGTAACTTTGCGGCATTGTTCTACAAAGAGCATTTTAAAATTAAATTGCGGCTAAAAAATCAGCATTATGTTAGAATATATTAAAGGAGAAATTGTGGAATTGACACCTGCTTCCGTTGTTGTGGAGGTGAATGGGTTGGGTTATTTTGTGAGTATTTCGTTGAATACTTACTCGGCTTTGAGTGCGCAAAAAACGTGCCAACTGTTTGTGTATGAGGCTATTCGGGAGGATGCACATTTGCTGTTCGGCTTTGTGGAAAAGCGCGAACGGGATTTGTTTTTGCTGCTGATTTCGGTGTCCGGAGTGGGTGCCAACACCGCGCGGATGGTGCTCTCATCCTTAGCCGTCTATGAATTGGAGGGCATCATCGCAACGGGCAACGCCAACGCGCTGAAAACCGTCAAAGGCATCGGTGCCAAAACGGCAGAACGCATCATTCTCGACCTGAAAGACAAGGTGAAATTGGGTGCAACGCCGTCCGGCGCACCCGCCAGCCCGATGGCAATCACCTCCGAAACAGCCAAAGAAGCCGTTGCTGCCTTGGTTATGTTGGGCTTCAACCAGCCTGCCGCGCAAAAAGTGGTGAGCAAAATAGCCGCTTCCGAGCCGACACTTTCTGTGGAACAGATGATAAAAAATGCGCTTAAAGCACTTTAAGCAAGGGATTTTACTTCAATAACGAATAATCCAAAAGGGTCATCGCCGCCATTGCTTCCACGATGGGGACGGCGCGGGGGAGAACGCAAGGGTCGTGTCGCCCGCTCACCTCTTTCAGCAAGGTGGCTACCGGCTTGAATGCTACCCTGAAATAGATGTCTTCGCCGTTGGAAATGCCGCCCTGAATGCCTCCTGAGTTGTTGGTTCGGGTGCCAAGCGAGCCGTCTTCGCGCGTATAAAATTGGTCGTTTACTTCCGAGCCGCGTTGATGTACACCTGCGAAGCCCATGCCGTAGTCAAACCCTTTTGCCGCATTGATGCCAAGCATCGCACTGCCCAGAGCCGCGTGCAACTTTCCAAAAACGGGTTCGCCCAAGCCCACGGGAACGCCCTGACAGACGCAGGAAACAACCCCGCCAATGGTGTCGCCGTCGTCGCGCACCTGCTGAATCAGGTCAATCATCTGCTGAGCCGTTTTTGCATCCGGACAACGCACGGGAGTGGACTCTATTTGGCTGAAATCCAATTGTTTGTAGGGAATTTCCAATTTAATGGTACCCACCTGCGAAGTGTAAGCCGTCACCGAAATGCCTTTTTCGCGGAGCACCAATTTTGCCACCGCGCCGCCCACCACACGGGCGATGGTTTCGCGGGCAGACGAGCGTCCGCCGCCCCGATGGTCGCGGATGCCGTACTTCATTTGATAGGTGAAATCGGCGTGCGAGGGGCGAAACTGCGTTTTCAGTTTGTCGTAGTCCGCCGAATGTTGATTGCCGTTGCGCACGATAAACCCAATCGGGGTGCCTGTGGTTTGTCCTTCAAAGATGCCGGACAGAAATTCCACCCGGTCGTCCTCGTGGCGCGAAGTGGTGAGCGCAGATTGCCCCGGTTTGCGACGGCTTAACTCGCTCTGTATAAACGCCGTATCCAAACGAATACCGGCAGGGCAGCCGTCAATAATGCCCCCAATCGCCTCGCCGTGCGACTCCCCAAAAGAGGTCAGACGGAATATATTGCCAAATGTGTTCATGTTTTTTTAACTTTTGCGCAAAGGTAATAATTAGTTATGAGTTATGAGTTATGAGTTGTGATTTTTTTTGATTTAATCAATTGAAAAACACAAATTCAGACAAAAAGCGTACCTTTGCAGTCTGAATAACAAATATGAAACGCCAACTACTCATAGCACTCTGCATACTGGTGACTGCTAACTGGTCACCGGTAACTGTAAAAGCGCAAATCAACACCGACAGGATGATTTTGATTGGGCGCAACGCTCTGTATTTGGAGGATTATGTGATGGCGATTCAGCATTTCAATCAGGTGATTAAAGCCAAGCCCTATTTGGCGGAGCCTTATCTCTATCGGGCGATTGCAAAATACAGTTTGGACGATTTCAAAGGGGCAGAAAACGACCTCACACTGTGCCTCGAGCGCAATTCTTTTCTCCCGCAAGCCTATTGGTGTCGCGGGGCAAGCAGGCAAAACAGAGGCGACTTCGAGAATGCAATTGCCGACTATTCCAAGGGGTTGAAATTTTTGCCGGAAGATAAGCAAATGCTTCTAAATCAAGCTATTGCATACGCTCAAACGAAAGATTACGATGCCGCACTCCAAAATCTGGATTTGTTGGTAAAATACCATCCCAACTTCCCACAGAGCTATATGGCGCGGGGGTCGGTGTATGGCGAAAAAGGCGACACGGCTCAGGCGTTTGCCAACTACGACAAGGCGTTGGCGTTGGACAAAAATTATGCCCCCGTCTATGCTCAGCGGGCGATTCTCTATTTGCAACAAGAAATGTACACACAAGCCCTGATGGATTGCAATCGAGCCATTCTGTTAGAGCCGGATAGGGCGGGCTACTACATCAATCGGGGCTTGGCACGCTACCATTTGAATGATTTGCGCGGTGCGATGGCGGATTACGATAAGGTGCTCACGATGGATGCGCACAACCAGATAGCGCAATTCAACCGTGGATTGCTTCGGGCGCAAGTGGGCGACACGCACGGTGCGATTGATGATTTCAACCGCGTGCTGGAGTGGGATACCGAGAATTTTATGGCGATGTACAACCTCTCGCTGCTGCACAAAGAACTCGGCAACCTCAAAGAGTCGCGTGCCTATTTGGAAAAAGTGGTGGCAGAATATCCCAATTCCATCCTTGCGGCTACGCAAACGGAGGTTAAGGTGGATAAAACGAAAAAAACGCGCGAAAAATCGGACAAAAACATCAGCAAATTCAACCGCCTCGTGGTGTATGATGCCGATGAGGAACAGAAGTCGAAATACGCCGACGAGCTACGCGGACGGGTGCAAGACCGCGAAGTGAAAATTGATTTGGAGCCACCCTTTGCGGATGCAGACGATGAAAATCTCCCGTTCAACCGCGCCTACGCGCTCAATCAGCAAAAAGACCATCCGGCAGCTATTGCAGCATACACCGAAGCCATCCAAAGCAATCCCGAATTTGCAAAAGCCTACTACAATCGCGGCTTAACCTACTTATACATAGGCGAAAACGACCTCGGCATCGCCGACCTCAGCAAAGCCGGCGAACTCGGACTAATCAATGCTTACTCGGTAATAAAAAAGATGGCGGCAGAATAATTTACAGTCTCCCATGCACAAGCTCCTTATCCAACACCCCTTTAACATCAAAGAGTATCGTGGGTTGCCGTTTCACAAAACTAAAATCAATCGCCTTGAATTGGTCGTGACCGGTAGCCAGCACAATCCCGTTGTATTGCGTTAAATCGGGCAACGCTTCCAACAATTCAATTTGATATTCTCGCCAAACTTCGTCTTTCAGCGCGTACGGGTCGTAAACATCGACCACTACGCCATAGTCTTTCAGTTCGTTGATGACATCGACCACTTTCGTGTTGCGGATGTCGGGGCAATTTTCTTTGAACGTGAAACCGAGCACCAGCACCTTGCTTCCGGCAATCTTTATCGCCTGGCTAATCATTAGTTTCACCACTTTGGATGCCACAAAACGCCCCATTTCATCGTTCACAGCCCGTCCGGAAAGGATGACTTGCGGATTGTAGCCAAGTCGCTGCGACTTGTGCGAGAGGTAATACGGGTCAACGCTGATGCAATGCCCGCCCACCAAACCGGGTGTGAATTTCAGAAAATTCCACTTGGTGGCTGCGGCTTCCAACACCTCCAAGGTGTCTATTCCCATTTTGTCGAAAATCAGAGCCAGCTCATTCACAAACGAGATGTTGACATCCCGTTGCGCATTTTCAATCGCCTTGCTCGCCTCTGCCACCCGAATGGAGGAGGTTTTGAAAACGCCTGCTTCGATGATTGAAGCGTACAATTTTTCCACAGCATCCGCGATTTCGGGCGTGGAGCCGGAAACCACTTTTTTTATGCGTGTCAGGGTGTTTTTTTTGTCGCCGGGGTTGATGCGTTCGGGCGAGTAGCCGCAGAAAAAATCCACATTGTATTTCAATCCGGACACTTGTTCTAAAACAGGCACGCAATCTTCCTCCGTGCAGCCCGGATAAACCGTTGATTCATAGATAACTATGTCGCCTTTTTTCAATACAGAGCCGACTGTTTGCGTGGCGGCAAGCAAAGGCTGCAAATCCGGCGTTTTGAATTTGGTTATCGGCGTGGGCACCGTCACGATGTAGATATTGCACGAACTGATTGATTTTACATCGCAGCTCAATGTCAAATTATTAGCCAAAACGGATAATAAAGTGGCATTATCCACTTCGCCGGTATAATCAGTGCCGGATTGCAGTTCCTGAATCCGCTTCGGGTTCACATCAAAACCGCACACCGGCTGTTTTTTTCCAAACTCTACAGCTAACGGCAGCCCTACATAGCCCAAACCAATTATTGCAATTTTCATTTTTCTGAATTTATTGTTATTATCTCAATTCCGTAATTTAAAGTGCCATTTATGCCATTAAAGTGCCATTTAAAGTGCCATATTTTAAACCGACATTTAAACCGACATTTAAACCGACATTTAAACCGACATTTAAAGTGACATTTAAAGTGACATTTAAAGTGACATTTAAAGTGACATTTTAAAAAGTATTACCCAGTATCCATCTTTCTTTGACCCATTTCGTTCGATAATTTTTTCAGCGGCTAATTGAGCAATAATTCTTTTAATCGTTCTTGTAGTAACAGAAAGCCTTTGAGACATTTCTATTATCGTCATTTTTGGATTTTCCTGAATTAACTTCAGTACTTTATCCGCATGTTTAATATTGCTAACTCGTTCAAAATCAAATGTTTCATAACCTTCTTTTTCATACCTTATAGTTAATTTGAAAACATCGCTTTCTTCCATGACAGGCAGGGCGTTTTTGTCGTTCAGATATAGCGGGCAATAGTGAAACATCTTTTTGACCCCGGAACCTAAATCTTCTACCCACTCCAATTGTCTGAAAAAGGCGGCGATATTGGGATTTTTAGAGTGGGGTTTTAGGTTTTCCGGCGTGATTTGCCCCATATTGTATGGAATATTCCAATTTTCCGTTACTACCGTTTCCTTAAAAACAGTTAATGAGGTGTGAAAATTTACGGCGTATTCCCTATGAATGAGTAAGTTACATATCATTTCCCGAAATATGATGTCGCGAATACTTTTGCGTTGGATGCCCTCCAAGAAAAATCGGTCGGGCGTATGTTTCTGAACAAAAGCCATTAAGCGGTCGTATGCCTGTATCAGATTACACTCAATCACGTCCCTGTCGTCATATCGCTCCACATCGTCTTTGCGGCATAACGCATCTATCCTGTAATGTGGGCAAACCGTGCCGACTGTAACATCTGTTCCAAAAAGCAATGCCGCAGCCATCGTGTAGCCTTCCTGCCCCGTTTTGTCATCTTTTCGATACAACTTCGACGACCGCAAAATTTCCTCATTACTCATCTTTAGCCAAGGATGAGTTCTGCCGGTGTTGGCGGACACAATATTTCTTACCGTGTCAAAATCTTCCTGCACAAAATCACTCATTTGCAGGTATGGAAACACTTTATTCTCCGTATATCCGTCAAATTTGCGCAAAAACAGTGTAGAAATTTGATGATTGGTCATCAACCGATAATCGCCTTCATGATTGCGGTCGTAATAAATGTTCAAATGTGTGTGCGCTTGCGAACTTTCCGGCACATAGATGCAGATAATTTTTTTCTCGTCTATTTCAACCACTTCACTTGTGAGATAAAACGTTGGCGAAATAATCTTCGGATTGTTCATATCGTCAGCCAGCGTCTTCAATTGAGTAGGCAAAGAGTCCTCCATGATGCCCTCAATGTGACCATTGTCTTTAACACCGAGCAAAATATGTCCACCCTTTCGATTTAAGAACGCGCAGATGGTTTCAAATACACTGCGAGGCAATACTGAATGAGCGGTTTTAAATTCAACATTCAAACCTTCGCCTTGGGCTATTATGGACTTTATTTTTTCTGCATTTATCATTTTACTATGATTGTGGATGGCGAATCAAGCCCACAACAATCGCAATGAGCAACAGTAGCATCAACAAACCCGAAAAGACTGTCGTCATAGTGCCTGCAAATTTCATATCATCGGGGTCAAACACCATTTTGATTTCATGCTCGCCAGCCGGAACAACCAAGGCACGCAAAATCCAGTTGGCGCGACTAATCGGCACCCGCTCACCGTCAATAAAGGCTTTCCAACCATTTTTGTAATACACCTCCGAGAAAATTGCCAACGCCGCCTGCGCAGACGACGATTTATACTCCACCCGATTAGGAAAATAAGCCGTCATCACAATAGAAGCCGCCGAATCAACCGGCAACGTAGCCGGTAATTGGTAATTGGTAATTGATAATTGAAACTGCCTGTCAAACACCGCCTCCGTCTTCGGATTAAGCGTTTGCAAAGCCGCCATTTCTTCATCGGGAGTATCCACAAAGCGGTATGATTGCACAAACCATGCGTTGCCATTGGCTGCCGGATTGACTATAGGCGGCTGTCCGGTATTGTAGATGATATACTTGGCATTCAGCATATTAAGAGTTGGGCAGTTGGCGAAAACCGCCTCCAAATCGCTCTGCTGCTTTGCTGATTGCAATTGTCGGATAATTGCATTTTCCTCCTGTGATAGCCTGCGGTCAATCAAATCCTGATAGCGACCCAACTTTGCTGCGTGGTAGCCACCGATGGACTTGTGGAAATACGATGTGCGCGATTCGTTCCATGTTCCTTGCAAATTCAGCACGCGATAGGAGGGCGATGTATCGCGCAAAATCCACTCATCGGCAACGGTTTTGGGAAACTGCTGCTCCGTGTGTTTCTTTGCAGTCATAAAATTGCCATCATTCAAATAGCGTTTGTCCACCGTCCATAAATCGCACAATATCAACACAATCAGTCCGCCCGCCAAATAAGGCAACACCTTCCGGCGATTTTTGGATTGAATATACACAAACACCAACCCCGCCGCCAATGCAATATACATGAGCGACCGAAAGGCATCCGACGCCAACAAATCCTTGCGGTCGGCAAGCAATGCCTGATAATACCAATCGGGGGCTTGACCGGTAATTTGACCATCGTAATTCACTGATTCAAAATCAAAAAAGGCACCCGGTATGAGCCACATCAACAAGCAAATGCCGCCCGTGACGCCCGCCGACCAGTACAATGATTTTGTCAATTTTATTTTCTCTATTTGGGTATTTATCAATTCTTTAATCGCCAAAACAGCCAAGAAGGGAAATGTGAAAGATGTTATCACCAAAGCCGTTTCCACCGCACGAAATTTGGCATACAGCGGAAAATGATAATACATCCAATCATTAAACCAAGCCAAATTTCGCCCCCAAGCCAACATAATAAAGAAGACAGAAGCACCCAGCAGCCACCATTTTGCCCTGCCTGGGACGATGAATAACGCCAGCAGAAACAAGAAACAAACCACCGCGCCAAGATATGCCGGACCCGACGTGAACGGTTTATCGCCCCAATAGGTTTGCGCACGCACCTCCTTGCCCACCTGTGCGCCGTGTGCTCTCAATTCTTTGTATAGATGCGAATCTTTGCCGAGCGAACCTCCCGATTCGCCTCCTTTAGCGTTGGGTATCATCAAGTTAAGCGTTTCCGCTTTGCCATAGCTCCAAGCAAACACATAGTCTTTGTCCAAGCCATCCACCGCAGAAATGGTTGGAGCAGCGTTTTCCGCACTTTCAAGCGGGGTCAATTCGGCTTTTCCGCGCATACTCGTTTGTCCCGATTCGTAGTTCAGATATAAAGCGGACGAATTGGCTAAAATGGCGAAAATCACCCCACCGGCAAAAATGCCTGTGGTGATACCCAGCCGTTTATATTCCTTTTTTCGCAAGACTTCAACCAAGAACCCTATATATAAGATAGCGCAGAAAATTGCCGCATAATAGGCTATTTGCAAGTGATTGTGCTGAATCACAGACGCCAAACCAAAGGAAAACGTTAGAAATCCCATCCACCATTTCTGTCGAAAGAGTAAGACTATTCCCGCTATCAGGAGCGGCACATACGCCAATACCCATAATTTGGTCCAATGTCCGGCAACGAGAATAATCAAATTATAGGAAGAAAAAGTCGTTGCAATAGCTCCCAGGGCTGCCAACCACCAACTTGCACCCAAGCACAAAAATAAAATATAGGACGTGATAAGCAATAATAAAATTGGATTTCCTATTGTACGGATTTGGAATACATTGTTGATAAGAGATTCACCTCCTATCCAAACAATAAAATTCACGCCGCCACTATCATAACCACCAATGTGATAGGTTGGCATACCGGAAAACATCGAATTGGTCCAACCCGACGACTGCCCGTATGCTGCTACTTCCTGCACCATGCCTGCCCAATTACTCACATCGCCTTGTTGCAAGACTTTTCCTTCAAACGAAGGATAAAAATACACTAAAACCAGCAAAAAGAAACTCAAAAGAACTCCCACATGCGGCACTATTTTTTTCAATTGTGTGTTCATAAATTTTCTATAATGGCGACAAAGGTACAATTTTTTTCTTAATCGCAACCCAATCTATACTTTCTCCGTAAGCCAGAAGTAACGCAAAAACACTAATCATTTGTGCGCGGTAGGTGAATGTAGAATGGACGGCAGAATGATTAGTCGCCATAAGATACCACAAATACGGTAGCATGGCGATTAATAAATAGGCATAGAAAACAGGAGAAAGTTTACTTTTCTTTCTAAATATGAACCAGCCTGTAAGTAAAGCAACTACGATACATAGAGTGGGACCCAAATAAAGTTCAATGACTAATCGATACACATTGTGTGCAAGGCTGATAAATCTCATCCCCGTAAAACCAATATTATTGCCATATATATGGCTAAATAGACCGAAATCTTCTGCCCCACCTATTCTATTTAATAATGCCCCAGCAAAGGTTTGGAAAATGTTTATACCAAAAGCAGCCGCGACTATGGGCTTCATCCCCCAAGTTAAAGCATAGCCTAATCCCCAGCACAACACTAATTTGGATAGGAAAAATAAAATTTGCTTAAATGATTGAGTGTTAATAAATTTTGTGTGCTTCATTACAATGAAAATCAAAGGAATGCCTAAAGTGACCATAGGGGCAGTGAGAAAATCTATAAACGATGTTAAGGAACCGGCAATGAAAAGAATTTTCATGTAGCTCGACTCTTTGCTGAAATTCCGGATAAGTATCAAAAGGGCACATATAAACGCAATATAAAAACAGATTATATACTGAAATACCAAAGGGATGCAAAACCAATTGATATACATCAAAGATAATGCCAAAGCCGATGCAGCAAAACCGCCAAATTTTCGTGCCGTCAATATAACCAACAGAAAAACAAGCAGATTAAAAATAAAAACATTGATTTTGCGCAAGTCTAAGTAATCAAAAAAGACAAGCAACGGTCGCCATACCGCTATATATCCGTGCCAATACTGGCTATAAATTCCGGAAGCAGTCGCTTCGCCTCTCACAGTTGCACATAAATCGGGTATCGCACCTTCTCCGACAACCTTTCCCGTCAATTTATTGGTTAATGCACTTTTCAGAGGATGTTCATTATCAATGTTATAGATATTGTTCATCATAAGAGCATCTGTTCCATCATCAAGGCGCGTTGCGCCTAATTGGTGCCCATAAATTGCTCTGTCAAAATAAATTGGCTCGCGTATAAATCCGTCCTCCATAATTTGAGCGGAAGTCTTAATGTTTTCCTGAATACGTTTTGAAGGGATAATTGAAGAAAGATACAGCGCACAACTGTATACCACGATTAATGATACAAACAGTACCACGCCTTTACCTGCATTTTTTTTAGAGAAACTACACTTTTCCATAATTCATAAATTATTTTTATATAACGTTTTAAATAACCGCATTTTATTCCGCTCAATTTGAAACGATTGCAAATATTGTTTCCGAAGACTATCCAAAATCAGTCCGCACACAAAAAACAATAACGACAACACCATCACTATTGATGCCACAATCAAAGTCGGAAAATTAGGCACCAGCCCCACTTCAATATACTGAAGCAATATCGGAATAAACGCTACCACCGATACAACAAAAAGAATAATTGACAGCGTTCCAAAAAAGAGAAACGGGCGTGTGTCCTTAAATAAATTGAAAATTGTTAATAGCACTTTAAAGCCATCGCTGAGGGTGTTTAATTTGGAAACGCTCCCTTCCGGACGGTTCCGATATGCAATTGCTATTTCGGATATATTGAAACCTTTATCCAACGCATGAATGGTCATTTCCGTTTCAATCTCAAACCCTTTCGATAAAATTGGGAAAGTTTTTACAAAGTCATAACTAAAAACTCGATAACCGGACATGATATCTTTGATAGAATTATCAAATATTTTATTGATTAACCAGCGTACCAGTTTATTGCCTGAGTTATGAAGTGGTCGCTTATTTTCCGTGAAATAAGTGGAAGAAAGTCTATCGCCAATGACCACATCTTTCCCGTTTTCTATCGCTTCGCCCAACAAAACCATCGCTGATTCAGCAGGATAGGTATCGTCACCATCAACCATCAAATAGTAATCCGCCTCAATGTCGCGAAACATTGCGCAAATGACATTCCCTTTGCCCTGTTTGTATTCGTGGCGAACAATCGCTCCGGACAGGGCTGCTATTTCTGCTGTCCCATCTGTGGAATTATTATCATACACATAAATACTTGCATCAGGAAGCTCGTTTCTGAAATTTTTAATTACAGCGGCAATCGTGCCGGCTTCATTATAACAAGGTATGAGAACTGCTATTTGTCTTGAATTTACCATCGGTAACTGGTTTTTTTTCGGCGGCAAAGGTCAACCATTTCACCTGTTGCTTTCGTCAAAATGATACTCTCCTCATCCGGCACATTTCTGAAAATCTCCTGTACTTTTGATAAAATGGTGAAATCCATCATGGCAGGCAAGTTAATTGGTTAATACTTGACTCGCGATGACGGCGACCGAAACATCCCGAAGTGTTAATAAACGTTAAAATTGGGG
>NZ_BBRU01000078.1:0-992 GCF_001431085.1 Candidatus Symbiothrix dinenymphae | reverse complement strand
ATATAATTGTAATATTCAGCCGTCAGGTTGGCAATCAAATTTTCAATCGCAACGCGGGTCGCAATTTCGCCCTTCTGCTTAAATTCCTTGAGCCGCTCGTACTCCGTTTGCATCCGAAAGCCGTCAAAAGCTGTCCAATTGAGGCTCAAACCCACATTTGTGCCCTGATTGTAAATGCCGTTGATTTGCGAAGTTGCGCCATTCGTAACGTCTTCCCGGTCGTTCAGCGACCCCGAAAAACCGGCATTCAGGTCGAGCGTAGGCAAAATGCCCGCATTGCCGATGGTGGCATTGTTCTCGCTGATTTTCTGCTCGTTACGAATAATGCGGATGTCATAGTTCCGCTCCAGTCCGGTTTCCAGGCACCGCTTCAAGTCGTAAATTTCCTGCGTATGCCCCATCGCCGGAAGTAGGGCAAAGATGCCTATTGCTGTTATTTTTTTCATTTTAATTGCTGAAATGCAGGGCAAAGGTAGTGAAAAATTAACTGTTAATAAAATTGGAAATTGCATACAGCGGATAAACTTTGATTTTGTCGTATTGAGAAAAATTCTCCAAAGTGGTGCGAATACCGTATTCCGACTGTTTTTCGCGCATAAAAAAGTGCAAACTTTGCATTTTTCCCGTTGTTCCCGATTTCACTTCAATCGGAATAATCGCATTCCCCTTTTGAAACAAATAATCGACCTGTGCATGAGTGCCGTTTTTCTCTCTTTGCCAATAATACAATTGCGAATGGCGATTGGGAGGCATTGCCTTTAACATTTCCAAACCTGCGAATAATTCGGCAATATCGCCTTTGTTGATTTGTTCAAGGGTTTGCCCGATAAGAATTTCGCCGATATTCAATCCTAAAAATCGTTGAAAAATTCCGGTATCAAACGGAATATATTTGGTGAATTTCCGGCTGATTTGTGCGCCAAGAGGGATTCCGTTGGCTGAAGAGTGAAGAATAGGATGTATCAATCCTGCCATTCCCAAGAGCATCAGCG
>NZ_BBRU01000077.1:0-996 GCF_001431085.1 Candidatus Symbiothrix dinenymphae | reverse complement strand
GTTATTTTCTGTACTATGTAATTTAATGGTTTCTATAATATTGAACGGTAGAGATAGTGATATTTCTACAGCAAAGGAGAAGAGTTATTCCTGACGGGAGAGGTTTCAAGGAAAGAGAGTAACTTCGACCATAGGACAGCGCAACGCGTAGCGTTGCAGTGATTAGATATTAGAGTATAGAGTGTAGTCAAAAAACGCACAAAAAAACTAAACTCTAAACTCTAAAAACTAAACTCTAAAATAGTCCTATAGCTCAGTTGGTTAGAGCGCTACACTGATAATGTAGAGGTCGGCAGTTCAACTCTGCCTGGGACTACACAGTTAGCAGTTACCAGTTACCAAAAAAGATTGGTAACTGGTCACTGGAAACTGCTAACTGAAAAAGGGGGATTAGCTCAGCTGGCTAGAGCACCTGCCCTGCAAGCAGGGGGTCATCGGTTCGAATCCGATATTCTCCACAAAAGCCGTGAGGCTTACGTTCTTTGACATATTGGTACAAAACAAGAAAACAAAGTAGAGCAACAAAAATATTTGTTATCTCGGTAGGGGCGACGATTTATCGCGTCCGTGAAGAGATGGCATCGTTCCGGTGATTTGCAAAAGGTCATTGGAATCAGAAGAAATAAGAAAGAAAGGGCAGACGGTGGATGCCTTGGCTCTTGGAGGCGATGAAGGACGTGATAAGCTGCGATAAGCTCGGGCGAGGTGCAAATAACCATTTGAACCCGAGATTTCCGAATGGGGCAACCTAATAGATTGAAGGTCTATTACCGCTTTACGCGGGGCAAACGTGGGGAACTGAAACATCTAAGTACCCACAGGAAAAGAAAATAAATAATGATTGCGCAAGTAGTGGCGAGCGAACGCGCAGAAGCCCAAACCGGCGTTGTTTAGGCAATAACGGGGGTGTAGGAACACCAAGTAGGACGAAAATTGGGAAGAGGGAACAGCTGGGGAGTGTGAGCATAAAGGGGGAAAAAACCGCACACGAATTTT
>NZ_BBRU01000076.1:0-996 GCF_001431085.1 Candidatus Symbiothrix dinenymphae | reverse complement strand
GTTCCATTTTCCGGGCGAGAACGTGTAGAGGGGCCGCCACTTAACACCAATTTCAACAGCAGCCTCCCCCGCGTTGCGCCCCGACACACCCCCTTCGCGATGACCCTCATAGCGGTCAAGCGCGCGTTGTTGTGCCCAGCGTCCGTTCCCATCCATTATGATGGCAACATGCTTCGGAAGTCGTTGTATATCACTCATATTCTTATCAGTTACCAGTTACCAGTTACCAGTTATCCATTTTCAATTACCAATTTACCAATTACCAATTTTCAATTACCCAATTATCAACTACCTAATTGGTAACTGGTAACTGGTAACTGCTATGGTTCGCAGCATCCATTTGTTCTCAGTCCTATGTCCCATGTGATGGTGAAGAGGACTGTGTTGTAACTATCGTTGTTTTTGAATGTCCCTTCGCTTGTTTTGTACGGGTCATTCAAATTAAATTTTTCTCTCTTGTCCGGTGTATCAAAATCGTCGCTAAACAATTGATGCACTGCCACTTCCAATCCTAAATTCAACCTGTTCATCAGTTTGTATCGCAACCCCAAACCCAGAGGTACTTGGAAACCAAAGAACCTGTCTGTACCGCTTGCGTACGTCAAGCCCAATCCGGCGAAGATGTAGGGCGTAATCGGACTGGTGTTCAGATACTCGTATTTGTCGCTGTAAGGCACAAAATTAAACTCTATGTGTCCTCCCAATTCCACAAATATGCGTTCAAAACTTGTCTGTGCATCGTATGGGAAAACATTTTTAACATTTTTTGTGTCGCCGTTCACCCGTCCGAGCAGCAAATCTGCCGCCATTGACCATCTAAAATTCAAATTCTCCCTAAAAACGACCCCTATTGCGGGGTTGAAATTGAGAAACAATTCGTATGTCGGAAGCCTTAATCGCATCGTTGCCAAGAATATGCACCTTGCGAATTTTGATTTTTTCCTTCTTATCAACGGTGATGTCCAAAATGATTTTGCCGGGGTTAGACACATCCGG
>NZ_BBRU01000075.1:0-1007 GCF_001431085.1 Candidatus Symbiothrix dinenymphae | reverse complement strand
CCCCGCTACCACCTTCGCCGGTTGACACGGTCAAAGTTGTGCGGAAGACGCCTGCCAAAGAAACAAGGCAGCAGCGTCAGCAAAGGATTGTAGATAAGGCACGGGTGCAGAAGCCCATAAATTTTGAAGTTGCCAAAAGCGACCTGTTACTCGCGAGCAGGGCTGCCCTGGACGTAGAAATACGCGACCTCAAAAGTCAGTTGGACGAAAAAATAACCTTGCTAAAGAAATACCCCAATTGGCATATCCGCATTGAAGGGCATACCGACGACACGGGTTCACAGGCACGAAATGAGATTTTGGGACAAGACCGCGCCGAAACCGTCAAAGCCTATATGATAGAACAAGGTATTCCGGCAGAAATAATTACAGAAACAGTCAGCAAAGCAGCCACAGAGCCTCTCGTGCCGAACAACAGCGTAGAAAACAGGCGAAAAAACAGACGCGTGGTGATAGTAATTGTAAAAGAGTGAAATTGACATCATAAGTAGGTAGCATTTTTACTGAAATTTTCCTCTTGCCCCCATTTTTTCCAAAAAACGACCAAATCTCGGTGCCATTTTTTCCAAAAAATGACCAAATCTCGGTGCCATTTTTTCCAAAAAATGACCAAATCTCGGTGCCATTTTTTCCAAAAAGTGTTTTTTTTTTCGTATCTTTGCAGCCTGAATTTGTAAATATATAATATAAAATGTACATTAAACGTTTGATAGACAGTAAATTATTGGATTGGAAGAAGGCAAAAATTCACAAGCCTATTTTGTTGCGCGGCGCGAGGCAAATTGGCAAGTCTTCTTCGGTCAGAGAATTTGGCAAACATTTCGATAATTTGGTTGAAATAAATTTTGAAAAGAAAGAACATTTGCAGACAAAAACGGTGTTCGAACTCTCTTCTTCTCCTCAAAAAATCGTTGAGGAACTCGAAGCTATGCACGGAGAGCCCATTAAAGCAGGAAAAACATTGTTATTTCTCGATGAAATTCAGGCTTGTACGCCTGCTATTGAGT
>NZ_BBRU01000074.1:0-1011 GCF_001431085.1 Candidatus Symbiothrix dinenymphae | reverse complement strand
GAGCAAAACGGGAAGAACCGTCGGCACGCAAAGTAGCAGTCAAGTTGTAACGCCCTTTGAAAGTGTAGTTTACACGACCCAAATATGAGTTCAGTGCATTTCTTGCACCGTCGGTAGTGGGAGCCAAAAGACCTTCGCTGGCTTGCAAATTGTGATAAGTAAGCGTTTCGTTCGAGAATCGGGTAGAGGAAACAACCGTGCGCTCCCAATAGCTCGTTTGGGTGGTATAACCGGCCAAAATATCAATATAATGGTCGTTGTGGAGCTGTTTGGTGTAATTCAAGGTGTATTCCGACAACCATGACGTGGTACGTTTGTTTCCTATGGAGCCATACCCTTTTGCCAAAAAACCGGCGGCAGAAGTAGAGGGACCGAAGAAATTCTGAGTAGTATTATTCAGATTAGTACCGGCACTGATTTTCGCTTTTAATTCGGGAATAATCGTCCAAGTGGTGAAGAAACTACCCAGCAAGGTATTTTGCGTACTTTGCGAAACCGTGTTGTAAAGGTCGGAAACCGCATTAACGGTGCGGTCGCCATACCGCAAGTCGCCTTTTTCGTGGATGTTGTTGTAGTTGTAGGTACCATCGGCGTTGTAGATAGGCACTGTTTGCGGAATCAGTATCACATAACTCAACGAATTGGATGCGCTGCCGGTTTCAATACCTGCATAGTCAGCCAACCCGTTTTGTGTGAGGTTACCCGCATTAGCCGTCATCCCGATGGTCAAATTGCTAAACAAGTCACGTTCAAAATTGAAACGTCCGGTATAGCGTTGGAAATCGGTATTGACAATGATACCCGCTTGGTCGGTGAAATTACCGGCCACCAGGTAACGTGTCTTCTCGTCGCCACCGCTGATGGTCAGCTGATGCGATTGAGAAGCGGCTGTATGCAAAGCGGCATCTTGCCAGTTTGTTCCTTTGCCCAAAGCATCCAACTGCGCATCAGTCCATCCGTAATATTCCCCTTTATCAAACTCCGTAACCTGATAAATTTCCTTGTTCAATC
>NZ_BBRU01000073.1:0-1018 GCF_001431085.1 Candidatus Symbiothrix dinenymphae | reverse complement strand
GGATAAACCGTCAATTTAGTATAAACCGTCAAGGATGCTAAAAGTGTTGCCCCCGAAAAAGGACAAATGTTCAAGGTTTCGCCGGCTGCGGTAATAAACGTAGCACGATATTCTGCACTGCCCGCCAAGTCCTCGTTTTCGGGTGCCCAATAGAACAAGCCCGTGCCTATACTTTGCCACTCCCCGTTTATGATTTTGAACCATTCGCCGTCCACAACAGTATCGTCTGTTGCATATAGCAGTTTGTCGTATCGCCGGGCAACAAAGGAATCAGGGGCAACACTTTTTTTCCTGATAGTCAGGTCGCGACTGATAAAAGCCGTATTAGCCTTGTTGTAAACATGATAGGTTATAGTAGTGTTATAGGGCATCTGCTCGTTAATGTAGATGTCATTATCCTCTATTTGAGAACCTTTGTACCCAAACTTAACCGTGTACTCATCCGCATCTTTAAATATCACAGAAGAGTATGTGGCATCGCAATCAACCAAAAGAGAACCATCGCTTTGAGGTATGGCGTTAACCATTTGTACCTCAAAAGGGCATTCCAATGATGCCTCAATAGCACCAAAATATTTGCTCCATATTCTGTGATCTTGATACTCAGAGCCGCAGGCGGGTACGATGAGCCGACGAATGTTGCAGCTTGCAAACACACTATCGCGTATGTTTTGCGGAACAAAACTCAAATTTGTGATAGACACAAGGTTGCGACAACTCGAAAAAGCATAATTTGCAATGCTGTCAACGCGGTTAGAAATGGTAACGGAGCTAAGACTGCTGCAATAAGAAAAAGCAAAAGCTCCAATCGTTGTCACATCGTCATTTATTACTACAGTTGTAATGTTGTTGCGCAGATAATACCACGGAGTATTCACCGCATTGTCAGTAGATGATGACCAATTTTGCATAGCCCCCGAGCCGTTAATGGTAAGGGTATCATTGTAAAATGTAGCGATTACATCGGCTGCAGTGGGGTAGCCGATGTTCCAAGAATATCGGGGTGATGTATCCACAA
>NZ_BBRU01000072.1:0-1019 GCF_001431085.1 Candidatus Symbiothrix dinenymphae | reverse complement strand
AATTGGAATGAGGCCAGAAATCCCGCTGGAAAAGCGAACCCTGCCTGGGCCGGGCCTCCCGGTTTCTACGCCTGAACGCGGCCCGCTGCCAAAATCCCGACCGCCGCTGTACCGCGTCAAGGGTCCGGAAAAACGGTTCGAGACCAGAGGACCTGCAGCCAGAAAGAAAGTAGGACGGCCGTCGTTTTCATAGGCATACATCTGTAGCGCCACAGTGCCATTTTGTGCGTCTACCACCATTCCGCGGCCAGGCTTGCCGTCTAGCTCCGAATTCACGACCCACGAACCGCTTTGGGGCATAAATGCCTGCGCCAGGCCGCAGCCCAGCAAGATGGCTGCTGCCAATGTTTTCTTGAACATGATCCCTCTCTGTCTGAATAAGAAAATGCATGGGCATTCTAGCCATCGTCTTTACAAAGAGAAACAGTGCGATGGTTTTGAGTGGCTTTTGCTGGAGTCCCTGAAATGGGTTCGTACGCCGGCAATGTGTTTTCCAGCGTGCGTATTCAAACTTCTTGAAAGCGCCCGGATTCCATCCATTCACAGGCCTGCCCTGGAATTGCCCAAGGGCCGAAAGGCGCGGGCACCCTGTCCATCCCTCCCAATCGCCCAGGCACACCAGGCCGATACCGCTCCCGCAAACACCACATACAGGCACACCAGCCATGGGCTGCCACCGGCCGTCTTGACCAGCGCCGTCGCAATGATGGGCGTGATGCCGGACGCGAAAATGCCCGAGAACTGGTAGACGAAGGAAATGCCGGTGTAGCGCACCTTGGCGTCGAACAGGTCGCAGAAGAGGGCGGCTTCGGGACCGTAGACCGCCGCGTAGAGAATGCCGAAGGGCACGACGATGGCGATCCATATCAGCAGCATATTGCCGCCGCTGTCGGCCATGAGCCAGAAGGCCGGGAAGGCCGAGACCGCGGTGATCAGCGATCCCCACAAATACACGCGGCTGCGGCCCAGGTGGTCGGACAGGCGGCCGAACAGTGGAATCGTGAAGCACATCACCACGG
>NZ_BBRU01000071.1:0-1027 GCF_001431085.1 Candidatus Symbiothrix dinenymphae | reverse complement strand
TTTGGGATAACGGAAATAGCTGAATTTATTGATAATACAGAAAACATAACACTCATTGAAACTGCTTTGCACCCTAATAAAAAAGAAATTCATTTAGCAGGAACTCATCATGGCAATGCAGAACGACAAGTATTGTGGGATAAATTAAAACATAATCCATACGTAATTCAACTGCGTTCAACCGGTGGGTATGGAACAGGGCAATTCATTAGAAATGTTAAAAAAGATGGTGCCATTGAAATCGTTTTAGAACAAAAATATTCTGTTTGGGTGCAGACTACCGGACGTAATATAAGGGAAACTAAGGCTATCGCCTGAATATTAAATGAAAAATACTCATAGATTATGAATATATTAGAACAAATTTGCGCTAACAAGCGCCTCGAAGTTGACGAGCAGAAGCACAACAATGTGTCGTTCAAGGCGGCTTTGCAGCACTCCGACACGGGTATTATTGCAGAATTTAAGCGGCGTTCACCTTCCAAGGGCTGGATAAATGCCCATGCCGATGTGGCGAGCATCGTGAGCGGCTATGCAGCTGCCGGTGCGGCTGCCATCTCGGTGCTCACCGACGAGCAGTTTTTCGGGGGCAGTATAACCGATTTTCAGGAGGCACGGTGCGTGATTGAGGATATTCCGCTTTTGCGCAAGGATTTTATCGTGGACGAGTTTCAAGTCTATCAATCCCGCGTGATGGGTGCGGATGTGATTTTGCTGATTGCTGCCTGCCTGACGAAGGCTGAGGTTGCCCGTTTTGCTGCTTTGGCGCACGAATTGGATATGGAAGTGCTGCTGGAAATTCACAATGCCGATGAATTGGCGTATATCACGCCGGCAATTGATGTGGTGGGCATCAACAACCGCGATTTAACCACTTTTAGCACCGACATTCGCCACACCATCGAAATGGCACATCAACTGCCCGAAGGATTGGTGAAAATCTCCGAAAGTGGCTTGTCCGACCCTCAAACGGGGGTTCAAATGCGGCAAACAGGGATTTAAGGGTTCCCGATGGGGGAAACTTTTT
>NZ_BBRU01000070.1:0-1027 GCF_001431085.1 Candidatus Symbiothrix dinenymphae | reverse complement strand
ATACATGACGAGCTGCTTAAAATTGGTGAAAATATGGGAATAGGGGTTATAAAACAAATATTAACTAACAAAGAGTACACAGGCGAGGAAATAGAGGAATGCGAATATGCAGCGAAAGTTCGCGGGAAAGAGCAAAAAAAACGGCGATATAGAAGGTCTTATCCACAAATAATCTCAAAAGAAACATACGATAAATGCCGACAGGTTGCAAAAAAAAATAATAATAACATTGATAAATCCAAAAACATATATTACGCCAACAAACTAATAAAGTGCAGCGGTTGCGGGTCGAGTTTGACTGCGTCAAAAAAACAGGTCGTTTATTTATGCAACAACAAATACAATAGGCAAACCAAAATAGAATGTTCTGGGGGAGATTCAATAAATATAAATGTGATAGATAGCCTTTTATGGCATTTAGCCAAAGAAGAGGAGGTATTTTTCCTTCTCAACCTCAGCGAAAAAAATATAGTTGAATGGAAAAATGAGATTGATAGACTGCAAAACGAGATAGATAACTCCGACAAGCAGTATAATGCGGTTGTCGCGAAAAAGAAAACCGATATCTCGAAAGTAATGCGTTCACTCGGAGAGAAAGAATTGGAGGCATTTGCCGTTGCTGAAACAAAAGACGAAAGACAACGAATCAAACAAGACAAGATACATTGCGCAGAAGAAATAAAACGCCTCACGAAAATAATAGCCGAAAGCGAGCCGCAATATAACGGTGTTATGGAAATAGGTGAGAGAAATGGAGAACTCGCTATAGGATTTCGCGAAGACAAGACCATGGAAAAAAACATCTCAAAACATTTGGATGCTACGGACGACAAAACACGCTACGAACTCGTCCACAAGCACATAAAGTCTGTTAATGTCAAAAACGAATCAACAAAAACCAAACGAATTACGGGATACTTCCACGAAATTTACGGCAGAGATGGAAATGCATATAACTTCTACTATTATGATTTCCGGGAAAAAGACAAATCCAAAAAACTCTATCAAATAATGCCTGAAAGAATTT
>NZ_BBRU01000069.1:0-1033 GCF_001431085.1 Candidatus Symbiothrix dinenymphae | reverse complement strand
AAAAGAAATGAGTTGGGGAGTCTCCAATGGGGGGGAAAAAGTAGCTAAAAACCTGTCCCCGCGGCCAAAGCCCCCCCCCCCCCCACCAAGCCCCCCCCCCCCCCCCCCCCCGCCTATCCCGCCTATCCCAACGGCGGTGCGGCAAATACTACTCAAAATGCGCGTCAGGTGCTGGGTGCCACCTATAAAAATATGGAGAGGTACTATACCAAAAACGGACTTCTTTTGACGGAAGACCTGACTTTCAATGAAAGCACAAAGCATCAGATAGTAAAGACACCCGTTGCTTTAGCGGCAGCTACTTCAGCGGCAGATACGGCGGCGTTCGAGGAAATTCGGGGTATTCTGCAGCCCAATCATGATGTCATCAATCTCTATTTGAACAGGGAACTTCGTTTCTATGCCAATTTGGGCATCACCGGCGGCTATTGGCGTTCCTATACTCAACGTATCGCCACGAACTTTTTTAGGAGTGGCCCCGGCGGACGAGGCTCCTCTGGTAACATCGTCAATGTTTTAAACAGCTTCTGGACGGCCATAGGGGCACAAAAAGTGGTACATATCAACTCCAAGGCCGGCAATTCCGCGGTACCAACTCCTTATCCCCTGCCGATTATTCGTCTATCGGACTTGTATCTGATGAAAGCCGAAGCGCTAAACGAGGTATCGGGTCCCTCGCAGGAAGTATGGGATGCCATCAATATCGTGCGCACAAGAGCAGGTATTCCCAAGGTGGAAGATGCTTACACCAGCACAGTTGTGACGTCGGCTGCCAGAGACAATCATACCCGCAAGGTGGGGTGTCAAACAGATTACAATCGGATGAAATTTTTGCGTTCTGTTTTTATCCCGTAGGGATGGAATATTGGTAGAAACCGGAATCCACCCTCCACAACCCACCGTCCCGTAGGGACGGAATATGATACACCGACATTGATATTTCGTACCTACGGCACGAATGAGGTAGGGGGATGGGCATTTTCTACCAACATTTTGTCCCTACGGGACAGCAATATCGTGTCATGCAATTTCC
>NZ_BBRU01000068.1:0-16557 GCF_001431085.1 Candidatus Symbiothrix dinenymphae | reverse complement strand
GGTCGCCCCAAATTATACAAGAGTAAATTGCCCAAAAGCAAGACGCAGGAATTATCGAACAGCACGGTTGCCTATTCCAATGCTCGGGGGCGTTTGCCTTATGAATTGGTGAAATTAGTGTTTGATTCTTCGGCTGATTTTGGGGAGTTGGAGCAGGAACAATGGCATGGTTTACATACTTATATCACCGATGGCACCTACTTGCAATTGCAAGATACAGAAGCGATTAGGGAAGTTTATCCACCCATAGAAAACAATGGGATGTTTCCACAAGCACTTTTGCAAACATTTATCCGTCAAGGTAGCGGTCAGGTCAGCCAATACAGCATCGGAAGTCGCAAAGAGTCTGAATTGCAATTAGTTATACCGATGATAAAAACTCTAAAAGAAAATGATTTACTTTTAGCCGATGATTTGTACAATACATTTTATCATTTTTATTTGATACAGAAGCAAAACGCACACATCATTGTTCCCGGCAAGCGGGACAGAAATTATACGGTTATCAAGCAGATAAGTCCAAACGATGAAATCGTTGAAATAAAAAAATATCGGCGACCGAATTATGTCAGCAAAGCGGAGTGGAAACAAATACCAAAATGTATTCGCCTTCGCCGGATTAGCTACAATTATACGACCAACAACAGCGGTTCAAAATCGGCTGTGCTTTATACAACCTTGACAGATGAAACAATTTCTGCGGCAGATATAGTCTTTAAATACGGTACTCGCTGGGATATAGAAATTACGATTCGAGAGGTAAAAACCTTGATGGATATCAATGTATTGAGAAGCAAAAGTCCTGAAATGCTGAAAAAAGAGTTGTCCATAGCCTTAACGGCATACAATTTGGTTCGCAAAACCATTGCACGGTCGGCTGATAAAGCCGACTTTTCCCCCCAAGAGGATATCTTTCAAAGGTGCGTTGAGATTAGTCGCCCTATTCTTCTTGACAAGAAAGGGAGGGTATTCTACCGATGGTCTCCGGGACGATATGGAAAAACTTCTAAAACAAATCCGCAAGCAGCTCATCCCATTTAGAGAGCAAAGCCGACATTATACAAGGAAAACGAAAAAGGGTAAGTATCAGAAATATGCATGATAAAAATTCTATATTAGTGACATTACGTACAAGCGAAGCGCAGTGCGGGGTGAGGCGACCACCCCACCCACAGCAACCCGTATGGGTCGAACATACAGGTTGCACACCTACGGTGTGCCAGAGGGGAGGCGAGCACTTGACCCCGCACTGCGCTATCGCTTGTACGGGGTTATCGAAATTTTACGCCTTCCGGCGTAACAAGTGGAAGCAAAAATGTAGATATCACTGAAATTTGATGCGGTTGCCCTGGCGCTGCTTGTCGTCTAATCTTATTACGGTGGCTAACTGCCCAGTACATTAGGCTCGCTAATGCCTCACTACTGCCGTGCAATTGACATATATAGTAAATCTATCCTTATTCGCTACATTACCCTTGTATGCTACTTTATTGTTTTGGCACCAATCGCGGATTTGTGGGAACAATGAATAACTATCATTAATTCGTACAGTAATTACATACTGGTAATCATCACCATAGTATGGGCTAACAATAACGTCACCCTCAGCACTGGCTGTTGTGGCATTAACCCCGTTGAACCTTTTGAGACTCAAATGCAATGTTGATTCCACATAATTTGGGCCGGTTTCGAACTTAGTTGTAATTTTTTGTAATATTAGCGTGTCTTTTTGCCCTGCACCTTGCTTTATGGTGATGGGATTTACTACTGCCTCGATATTTAACTCTGATATACCCACATTTGGATTGCTTCGTACATCAGTGGTGTCATCTCCCGGCAGTATAGTTTCATCATTGCATGACATCAGTCCTGTCAGGGCTAGTATCATAGCTGCTAATACCATCCCTCGAACAGGATGCGTTCTCATAACTTTTTTGTCGTAATATTTATTCATAACTTAATTTGTTATTGTTTTTGAAGCTGCAAAGGTAGATACTATTTCATTGATAATCAAGAAATTTAATGGTAAATATTACCCTAAAAAATGGTGATTTTTACCCGATTTTCGGGTAGATTTTACCCATTTTTTCGGCTTAAAAAATAATTTCGAGCGCAAAGGTACACATTTTGCTATATTCACGAATAATGTTGTACATTTGTACCCAAATTATGACGCAAATTTAGAGAAATATATGTTTTCAGGAATAGTAGAAGAGGCTGCTACGGTGGTCAACAGGGTGATGGAACAGGGCAATTTGCATTTGACATTGCGTTGTTCCTTTTTGGGCGAATTGAAAATTGACCAGAGTGTGTCGCACAATGGCGTATGTCTGACGGTCGTAAACCTCACGGAGGATAGCTACACGGTGACTGCCATCAAAGAGACGCTTGACAAGACGAATCTTGGGCTGCTGAAAATCGGCGATAAGGTGAATGTCGAACGCAGTATGCAAATGAACGGTCGGCTGGACGGACATATCGTGCAGGGGCATGTCGACCAAACAGCCGAATGCACACAAGTGGTTGAAAATCAAGGCAGTTGGTACTACTCGTTCAAATATCACTTTGACAAGACCATGGCGCAACAGGGTTATATGACCGTTGAGAAAGGCTCCGTGTGTGTCAATGGCGTGAGTTTGACGGTGGTTAATTCGCAGGACGCCGGTTTTCAGGTGGCAATCATCCCCTACACCTACGAATTTACCAATTTTCATCAAATAAACGCGGGTACAATCGTTAATCTGGAATTTGACATCATAGGCAAATATCTAAGCAAACTAAACAAATTCAACGCATGAAAAGCCGAAGGTCATTCGCTCTCATCTGCATCCTGCTAACTGCAAACTGGTCTCCGGTCACCGGTCACTGGTTTCCGGCTACTGCACAGCAGTTAAATAAAGCGTTGACCTACAAAAAATACACATTGGACGACACCTATAACTACAAAAGCCATGCACGCGAATTTCAATGGGACAAAATAAAAGCAAATTTGGCAGAGGTTGACCAATTTTACCTCGCTATCGGCGAATCATGGGGCATTTTGAAAAATAAAAGCAATGAACGCGGAGAACCCCCTTTGCCCCGCAACAGCAAAAGGAACGAATACCAGACGATGACCGATAGCTACGGTAAGGAGCGCGACCAAGCCATTCCGCTGTATTTGCCCAAGGATTTGAAGGTGCCCGAACGCTATGGGAGCGACGGTTCGCTGGTAAAAATCATTGGGAAGCAAGAGGGTTTTAGCATTGTAAAGATGTTTAATATGGACAAAATATACAGGATACCCTCACAATATGTTTACCAAATGTCGAAAGACACCGGATTTGAAAAGGTGGTGGTCGTTGACCGCAAAAATCAAAACATCTCCACGTATGAAAAAGTGAATGCCGATTGGGTGGTGCGTAGCATGAACCCCTGCACCACCGGCGCACACCGACCACCCTATCAACATCCAACACCATTGGGCATGTTCGTCATCCAAAACAAGGTGAAAGTGATGCCATTTTGTAAGGACGGAACACGGGAAATCGGCGGCTGGGCACCTTGGGCAAGTCGTTTTTCTGAAGGAGCTTACCTCCACGGGGTGCCGGTGGGTGCTTCCGACTCAACGCTTCATTTGGCTTCGGAAAAGAATATTGTGGAGTTTCGCTCATCGTTGGGCACCATCCCCCTGTCGCATGCCTGTGTGCGTAATGCCTCCTCACACGCAAAATTTATTTACGACAAATTTCCGCCGGAAGAGACATTAGTTTTTGTGATTGAATGATTAAAAATGATTTAAAATTATAGCATTATGAAACAGTTATTTGGTATTTTATTGGCATTTTGCCTTTGTTCATCTACGTTTGCAGTACCTGAAACAGAGGTGGCTGTTGATACGTTCGCGTTCACAACCGTGAAAGAAGTTCCGATTACATCGGTCAAAAATCAGGCGAGTTCCGGCACTTGTTGGAGCTTTTCGGGCTTGGGACAGCTTGAAGCCGAGTTGTTGCGTCAAGGGAAAGGCGAAACAGACCTGTCGGAAATGTTTGTTGTGTGGCACAATTTTGTCGACAAAGCCCAAAAGTATGTGCGCATGCACGGTACGCTGAATTTTGCGGCGGGAGGTTCGTTTCAGGACGTTCTCGACTGCATCAAAGATTACGGCATCGTGCCAAATGAGGTCTTGGAAGGGCTGAATTATGGTGAAGAAAAGCACAAGCACAACGAATTGGACGATGCCCTGAAGGCTTACCTGAACGTGGTGGTGAAAAATCCGAACAAACGCCTCTCAACAGGATGGCAGGCCGGTTTTGAAGGCATTTTGGATGCCTATTTGGGAAAACTCCCCGAAAAATTTACCTACAAAGGCAAGGAGTACACCCCCAAAAGTTATGCGCAATCGCTTGGACTGCAACCTGCTGATTATGTGAGCATTACATCGTTCACGCACCACCCGTTTTACACCGCATTCCCGTTGGAAATTCCGGACAATTGGCGATGGGCAAATTCCTGCAATGTGCCGCTGGACGAACTGATGAGCATCATCGACCAGGCGTTAGAAAAGGGCTACACTGTAGCCTGGGCAACGGATGTGAGCGAAAAAGGCTTCACGCGCAAAGGCATAGCCGTAGTGCCGGACGCCAATGCCACACAGGGCGTTGGCAGCGACCAAGCCCACTGGTTAGGCATATCCCAATCCGAACGCGATTCGCTGGTAAACCTGTTAAAGGGACCGGTGCCGGAAAAAACAATCACGCAGGCGATGCGTCAGGAGGCATTCGACCGCTACGAAACAACGGACGACCACGGCATGCTCATCTATGGCACAGCCCAAGACCAAAACGGCACACGCTATTACAAGGTAAAAAATTCGTGGGACACCACAGCCGGCTATGAGGGCAGCTGGTATGCTTCTGTGCCGTTTGTGCAGTACAAAACGGTCTCGATAGTGGTGCATAAAGACGTGTTGTCGAAAGAGTTGCGAAAAAAGTTGGGTTTGTAAAAGAAAATCATCCGAACAAATCGGGGCGCAGCAGTTTTGTGCGCTCAATGGACTGTTGCAATTCCCAGTTGCGGACGTTGGCTTCGTGACCGGAGAGGAGAATTTCGGGGACTTTCCAGCCATTGTAATCCGATGGGCGCGTATAGACCGGTGCTGCCAACAGATTGTCTTGAAAGGAGTCGGAGAGTGCCGACTGCTCATCGCCAATGGCACCCGGAATCAGCCTCACAATAGCATCAGCCATTACTGCGGCAGCTAATTCGCCGCCGGTGAGAACATAATCGCCAATGGAAATTTCGCGTGTAATCAGGTGTTCGCGAATACGGTAGTCAATGCCTTTGTAGTGTCCGCAGAGGATAATCAGATTTTGGCAGAGCGATAATTGGTTGGCAATGTGCTGATTAAACGTTTCACCATCGGGGGAGGTGTAAATCACTTCATCGTAGTTGCGTTCTGCTTTCAGAGCCGTGATAGCACGGTCTATCGGTTCGCATTGCAGCACCATACCTGCCTGTCCGCCAAAGGGATAGTCGTCCACGCGGCGGTGTCGCTTGTCCGACGAATAATCGCGCAAATCGTGCAATCGAATGTCCACAAGCCCATTATCCTGCGCCCGCTTCAAAATAGAGCAGTTGAGAGGACTATCCAGCAATTCCGGCAAAACACTAATGATATCAATGCGCATAGAAAACTCATAACTCATAACTAATTCGCCATGAGTTCCATCTGCTTCTCGTTCGCCATTTTTCGGATGTTCATGATGGCGTATCGCATCCGTCCCAATGCCGTGTTGATGCTTACGCCGGTCATATCCGCAATTTCTTTGAAGCTAAAATCCTGATAATAGCGCAGTTGGACAACTTCTTTCTGATTGGCGGGCAGAAATTCGACGAGATGCTGCACATCGGACGTGATTTGGTCGCGCACCATCGTGTCTTCAATCGTTTCGTCTGCCAGTCGAAAATCGTTCAGCAAATCGTAGTCATAATCATCGTTAGAGACCGTTTGTTCGTACTTTTGTTGCCTGAAATGGTCTATAATCAGGTTGTGTGCGATGCGATTTATCCACGCACGGAACTTCCCGTTATCCACATAGCGGTCCTGTTTGATAGTCATAATGGCTTTCACAAAAGTTTCCTGAAAGATGTCTTCAGCGAGTTCGCGGTTGCGAACCGTGAAATGGATGTACGAAAAAACTCCGCTCTTGTGCCTGTTAAGCAAGGCATCAAAGGCAGCATTTTCGCCGTTTGCATAGGCTCTGACCAACTCTTCGTCGGTCAACTGTGATAATTGCATCATTGTTTTACTCTTTATTGATTCGAGTAATTTTCATCATAAACAAACTATTTACCATTTTTATATTCAAATATCGCGGCAAAGGTAAACTTTTTTTTTGAAATAACAAAATTTTTTATTTATTAGGCTAAAAAATAATTTCGGGTGCTATGAAAAATATATATTTAATTTGCAATGCCGATAATTAAAACAAAATCACTACCTTTGTTCGAAAATATGAAAGAGTTAAACAAAAAATTAGATGACCCACAAGCATCTCTGAGGCACAGAGATATTATTTTGGGGAAGCCATTCTTGAAGCAAATTTATCAGGAATGGTATCAAGATTTCATTCAAACATCGCAATCGGTTAAGAATGAGGGAGATAATAGGGTGGGGGAGACAAATTTGGAAATCGGCTCGGGTGGCGGTTTTTTAAAGTCAGTCTTTCCGGAAGTGCTCACGTCCGACATCTTGGAACTGCCCGGCGTTGACCTTGTTTGCAATGCCGAAAATCTGCCTTTCGACGACAACTCACTGTCGTGCATCATGATGCTAAACACTTTTCACCACATCCCGCGTCCGTATCTCTTTTTAAACGAAGCGCAACGCACATTGAAAAGAGGCGGAAAAATCATCATGATAGAACCGGCAAACACCCTTTTAAGCCGTTTCATATACCAAAATTTTCATCATGAACCTTTTGATACGAAAGGGGAAATGGAAATCCTTCCGGGAAATCCGTTGAGCAATTCCAATCAGGCTTTTCCCTATATTTATTTTGAACGCGAAAAAAATCTTTTCAAAGAAAACTACCCCTTGCTCAAAATCAATGTTATCAAATATCACACCCCCTTGCGATATATATTGAGCGGTGGACTTTCACACAAAGCAATGGTCCCCGCCGGATGGTATAAATTCATAAAAGGAGTGGAAACCCTGCTATCTCCATTATCCAAAAAGGTGGGACTTTTTTGCACTATTGAAATCGAAAAAATCGGAAATTGTTGATATAAATTGTTCTGTAATTGAGAATAAAAAATCGTACCTTTGCGCCCGAAATGAGTATAAAATCACAAATTCACATCCGGAATGGAGAATAAAACAGTTGCGATAAAAATTGGGGATTACTTGTATAAGCATTGTTTCGGTGCTTACAAAATACTGTACCCCATCATGAAGCACTATCAGGATGGTGCCGAAATCAAGTTGATAAAAGCCAATGTCAATTCCGGCGACACCGTGCTGGACATTGGGGCAAACATTGGTTTTGTTACACGGATAATGAGCCGAAGCGTGGGTAAACAGGGCTGTGTTTACGCCTTTGAGCCGGACGAGGTGAACTTCCGGCACCTGCAAGCAGCCACCCAATCGCTCAGCAACGTGACCCTCAAGCACGCGGCAGTGAGCAACACCTCCGGCACTATCACCGTCTATAAATCGCCTATGCTCAATGTGGACCACCGCACCTATCCGATTGACGACTACACCTCCAAGAGCGAGGTCGCGTGCCTGTCCATAGATGACTTTTTGCCCGAAGATACAAAACTTGATTTCATCAAAATGGACATACAGGGCTACGAATTTACTGCCCTGCAAGGCATGAAAAACACGCTGATGCGCAACCGCGACCATCTGAAACTATTTATGGAACTGTGGCCCGCAGGATTGAAAAGAGCAGGTTCGTCGGCATCCGCCGTCATCGCTTTTTTGGAAAAGTGCGGCTTCCAGCCGCACTTGCAGCGAGGTCAGAGGCTATCGCCTCTAACCTCGCTGCAAGCAAAAGACTACGACGACGAGCCTGATAATATTTATTTCAATATTTTTGTAAAGAAAGCAATAGAAAAATGAAAACAAAGCAAAGCAAAAAAGCGGTCGTGGCAGAGAAGCTCGGCGTGTTCGACAAAGTAGAAAATTATTTGGCAGGGAAAGATAAAATTTTCCTGTGGGTGTGCCTCGCCACCGCATTCGTATTTGCGTGTCTGCTGTTCAGCACGCGAATTACAGACGCTAACGACGATGCCCTCTACATAGAAAGCGCAGCGGCGTGGGCTGATGCCGGTTTTTTTAATCATTATGGCGGGGTCACAGCTCCTCTTTTTTCTATGTTTTTGACGCTACTTGTTGCCATTTTCGGTGTTAATCTGGTTGCACTGAAAGCGTTTTCGGTCATCTGTTTTGTATTGGGCATATTTCTGGTATATGTGGCTTTCCGGCGCAGAATACCCTGTTTGATTCTTTTCCCCGCCCTGCTGCTCACTGCGCTCAACTCGCTGTTTCTCTTTTATGCCAGTCAGGTATATATGGAGTGTTTTGCGCTAACCATTTTTGGGCTGTTTTTCATTGCCTGGTTCAAATTGGACGATGCGACGGACAACGGTGCCGATATTAAAAAGAATTGGAAACCGTTCCTTTTGATGGGCGGAGCCACCCTGCTGGTGTTTCTCACCCGCAATGTGGCTGCTGTGGCGATTGTTGCGCTGGTGGTTTACTTCCTGCTCTACAAAAAATATACGACGGCAGGGTATGCGGCAATTTCCTTTGGTTTGTTTGCCTTTTTGTATCACAAAGTGATTGTGCCGCTTTGTTGGGGTAATGTAGGAAGCCAGTTTGGACATCAAGGCAGTGCGATGTTCCAAAAAGATGCCTACAATGGGGCACTTGGACGAGAAGATTTCCACGGGATGGTTGTCCGTTTCTTTGAAAATGCAAAAATCTATTTTTCGCAATTATTTGAATTGGTATGCCTGAAACCCGAAAACAGCCCATACGGTTATTCCTTTTTTATCATTGCTTTGATTTTGGTGGGTCTTGGCGTTGGCTTCGCCGTTGTCAAAAAAAACAGGCACGTAGTAGCGGCGGCTCTGTATGCTGCAACTCTGTTGGGAGCAACATTTTTCGCACTGCAGACCTCTTGGGGGCAGCATCGACTCATCATGCTGTATATTCCCTATATTGCGATTGCCGTTTTTTACGGCATCGTTGAATTGCTCAAAAAGCCGGAGGCAAAAGGGCTTCAATGGCTATATGTGGGCGGCGTTGCCCTGCTGCTATTGCTCAACGTCACGCACACCGTTGGAAAAGCGAAACAAAATCTACCCGTATTGCAAAAAAACATAGCAGGAAATATGTATTATGGGTTCACTCCCGACTGGGTAAATTATTTTTTAATGAGTGAATGGGTGGCAGACAACCTGCCACATGATGTGGGTATTGCTTGTCGCAAAGCTCCCATGTCGTTTGTTTATGCGCACGGGCGAAAATTTGTGGGGATATATACTGTGCCGACTGTCGCCACAGATTCTGTGCTGCAAGCATCAAAATATAAGAACAGATTTGTAGGTTTAGAAACACGAGCAATACCGCAAGATGTTGTTTTCTCACTTCGACCTTACATGGAAGCATTAGTACTGGCGGATAACACCATATATTCGACATACGATGTACCGGAAGAATTATACAAACAACTGCGTCTTGATGGTACCGCATCCTACTACAGCGACCCGCAGAAAATGCTGGAAGTCATCCGTCAAACGCATCAAACTCATTATGGGGCATCTCCTGACGGATTGCTTCAATCGTTGAAAGCATCCAATGTTGGCTATGTGATAGATGCCAGTCTGCGGGTCAATCCTGCACAAAAAACAAATTCTGTCATCTCAACTGTTTGGCGGTATCTCTACTTCGTTGAGCACAAATATCAGGGCACTTTCCGCAAAATAGGGCAAATAGGCAAAGACGGTGAAGAACCGGCAATACTGTATGAGGTAGTCTATCCAAGTGGATTTTGACAAATTCTAATTATTTTTGCACTTTCAAATTTCATTAGCAGATGACAAAGCGGGATATACAAAATTTTTACGGGCAGAACGCCGAGAAACGGGAAAAATGGAATCGACGGGGGAGGTTTTATCACCAACTGCTCGCAAAGTATTTTTCATTTATCATTCCGGAGGGCAGAAGGGTGATTGAAATTGGGTGCGGGTCGGGCGATTTGCTGAATGCCGTTAAGCCCTCTTACGGTGTAGGCATTGATTTTGCACCGGAAGTGATTGACATTGCGCGCCGGAAACACCCTGATTTGCATTTCTGCGTGGATGATGTGGAGACTATGCAGTCTGATGAAAAATTTGATTACGTCATTTTGAGCGATACTTTAACTTGCTTGTGGGATGCTCAAAAAGCGATTCATAATATTCGCCAACTGTGTTATCCGCACACGCGCATCGTCATTTCAAATTATAGTTTCTTGTGGGAGCCGGTTATCAAATTGCTGGAACTCATTGGATTAAAGCAAAAACAGCCTAATCAAAACTGGTTCTCTCCGACCGATATTGAGAATTTGTTGGCATTAGAAAATTACCGGATTATTAAGACGGAGAAAAAAGTGCTGTTTCCGCTCTATATTCCGCTGGTTAGTTCACTATTTAACAGGGTTTTATCGAATCTTCCCTTGCTGAACAATCTCAACTTGGTGAGCATTATTGTGGCACGTCCGATTCCGGTGCATGAAACCCATTCGAGTGTGACCATTGTTGTTCCGGCGCGAAACGAGCGCGGCAATATTGAAAACGCTATCAAGCGCACGCCAAATTTTGGCATCTCGCAAGAGTTTATTTTCATTGAGGGCGGCTCATCTGACGGAACGTATGAGGAAATGGAGCGTGTGCAAGCCGCCTATCCCGACAAAAATATTCGCCTGATGCGACAGACAGAAAAAGGTAAAGGCAATGCCGTGCGCGAAGCCTTTGATGCAGCTACCGGCGATGTATTGATGATTTTGGATGCCGATTTGACCGTCCCGCCCGAAGAATTGCCGAAGTTTTACGAGGCTTTGCGCGACAATAAAGGCGAATTTATCAACGGTTGCCGCTTGGTATATCCGATGGACAAAAACGCGATGCGGTTTCTTAACTTGTTGGGCAACAAGTTCTTTGGCATGTTTTTCTCCTATCTGTTGAGTCAAAACTTGAAAGATACGCTGTGCGGCACGAAGGTGTTGTATCGCGAAGATTATGAAAAAATCAAAGCCAACCGCTCCTATTTTGGCGATTTTGACCCGTTTGGCGACTTTGATTTGCTGTTTGGGGCTGCCAAACAAAACTTGAAAATCACCGAAATCATCATCCGTTACAAAGACCGCGAGTATGGCTCCACTCAAATCAGCCGCTTCAAGCACGGAATTTTGCTGTTCCAAATGAGTTTTTTTGCCGCCCGAAAAATCAAGTTTATTTGATGGGGTGTGCGACAAATGTATAATCACCATTTCGTAATGGTAACTGTCAATGTGTCGTAATTGGCGGCTACTTTTACGTCTGATGTCAAGCTCAAAATCAATTTGCCGACACCTGTATTCAGTTGAGCATACGTGAATGTTACCGGTAATTCGGCGGCATACCGTCCGGCAGGGATTGTTGCCGATGCAGGAACTGTCGCCACGGCTGTTGAAGCGGCATCGACTGCAACTGTTGCGGCAATGTCCCTTTGCGGAGCATCTGCTATCAATTGTATCGACAAGACGATGGTTGTATCCGCTACAGTACCGGCATAACTATATGTCGCTGTTTTGCTCGCAAACGCAATTTGAGCAGGTCCATTATACGTTTTGTCATCTTCGCAGGCAACAAAGCCAAGCGCAAGAATGCCAAAAGCAAAATATTTCATTGTTGTTTTCATATACTTATTTTTTTATTATTAATATCCGGGATTAGGTTCCATATTGGGATTAGCATCCAACTCGCCTTGTGGAATCGGGAATGCACGCAGCTCGCTGGGGTAAGGAACCACCTTGTATAGCACGTTGGATGCATTATAGGCGCTGTTAATCGTTTTTTGGTAACGCTTCAAATCGAACAGATACTCTCCCTCAAAAGCCAGTTCTTTTCGTCTTTCCAGGAAAATTTTATCTTTCAAAGCATTGCCCGTCTCTGTGGATGCAGTTGCTGAGGCATCTGCCCGTTGACGGATTATATCCAAATAGGTGATTGCAGTCACATCATCACCGGTATAAGCCGAGGCTTCAGCATAATATAAATAGATATCCGACAAACGTACTAATGGAATATCACTCAAACCGAGCATTCCCTCCCGTGAAGGATATTTGTTGACCATTGTCGACCCGGTCATTGCTCCTGTACCGGCAAGGAAAAAGGCTGTTTTCCGAACATCCGTTGACTCATACAACGTTACAAGATTGTCCGATGCCCGCAAATTGCCATAACCGTCTTGTACATACAGATAACTCAACGAGAGCGCTGAGAGATAATCCGTAGAAAGATTTGAGATGGCAAACAAAAACTCTTTTTTTGCTGTTGCATTGTATTTGTTAGCCCATGCCGACACATAATTGGCATTTTCAAGGATAGAATAACCGCTATTATCAATAATATCCTTCAAAATTGGTTTTGCAGCAGCATAATCCAATTTCATCATGTGAGCCTTAGCTAATAACGCTTTGGCTGCCCAACTATTGATGCGATAGGGGGCATTGTCTTTGCCGCTTTGAGTTAATAAACCGGCTCCCTCTTGCAAGTCTGCAATGATATTGGTGTACACATCGCTAATTTTATCCCTTGCCGGTTTTTCGTAAACGCTACTTACCTTTATATAAGGAATTCCCAAGCCATTTTCACTACCGGGGTAGGCTTGCGCAAATATGCGTACCAAATCCAAATGCACCATGCCACGAATAACCAAGGCTTCACCCTTAATTTGTTGTTTTTGCTCATCGGTAGCAACAATACCATCCACTTTTGACAGTATTTTATTAGCCGCATTTATGGCAGAATAGCCATACAGCCACATATCAGCAGCATCTCCGGTTGCATTAGTCATCGACCATTGAGCCTCTGCTACAAGCTGAACACCATTCGGTGCAAGAATAACGTTTTCCGTAGTAGCATCGGGCGCTCCCAAATAATTTCTACCATAAAGGTACTCACTCTGAAATCTATCATAAATACCTACCAAAGCATAATTTGCCGTTATATTATCGGAAATTGCCGCATCTTCGGACATGGAGGTATAAGGGTCTTGTGTCAGAAAATCATCACATGAAACAAGTCCTGCACAAATTATCAATACTATTAATTCTAACTTTTTCATTTTCTTTTTATTTAAAATTTAACATCTAAACCAAACGTTACTGTGCGAGCATTGGGATATCCCATGTGGTAATAGCCCGCGTTTTTACCACCGCCTACTTCCGGATCCAAATCAGGGAATTTAGTAAAGGTGAGCAAGTTAGTTCCTTGCGCATATATCCGTACATTTTGCAATCCGGTAGGTTTTATGAATTTGTGGGGTAAAGTATAACCCAGCGTAACATCGCGCAGACGGAGATAAGAACCATCAAAGACACTTTTATCCGTTGTGGCATAACTAATGTTTTGAGGATAACCGTAATATGGTTTTGGATAGGCCGCAATATCGCCCTCTTTTTTCCAACGGTTAGTTATCACATCAAACTGATTATAAAGGTTTCTGCTACCTGAGCCGGTAAGATTTATCCAAGAATTATCGTAAATTTTGTTTCCGTAGGTGTAATAAAAGCCCAAGGATAAATCAACCCCATAAGCAAGGATTTTCGTATTGAAACCACCATAAAATTTTGGTGCAGCAGACCCCACAATCCGGCGGGTATCTCCATTTTCATTGTAGGCACGCATAATTTCACCGTCGTTGTCATAATACATTGGACTTCCATCTGCGGGATTTACACCTGCCCAGCGGTAGGTATAGAAACTTTGCAAATCTTCGCCTTCACGGTATATACCATAGGGGGGTAAACTGATGATTTCCGCCCCTTCATACAACTTGGTGATTTTGTTCGTGTTGGAAGTAATATTGAAGCCTGCTGTCCATTCAATATTATTCGTTCTGACAGGCGTACCGTTTAATGCGATTTCAATTCCGCTATTGGTTAGTTCTCCTACATTGGCAATAAGGGATGAGAAACCGGTCGCGCGTGACAGTTGGGAATTTAATAAAGCCTCCTTTGTGTCCCTGTTGTACCAATCAATAGTGGCACTTAAACGATTTTTCAAAATCGCTACGTCGATACCAATATCCAGGGACGTTGTTTTTTCCCATGTCAAATTGGGATTTTCAACCTGAGAAGGGAAAAGCCCTGCTTCTCCATTGTATTCGACGCCGGAATAGAGAGCCAACGCAGCATAACGGTCTATACCCGATTGATTTCCCGTAGTACCATAACTCGCACGCAAGTTCAAATTGTCAATAATATCCACCCGGTTCAAAAACTCTTCCTTGTTAATATACCACGAAAATCCTGTTGACCAGAAAGTGCTCCAACGATTATCCTTAGACAAGCGGGAAGAACCATCTCCACGTAAACTGGCAGATAAGAAATATTTTTGGTCATAATTGTAATTTGCCGTACCGAAGAAAGAAGCCAAAGAAGAGGCAAAACGTTCTCCGGCTGCATTAGAGGGAGTTGCACCCTGAGACATATAATGAGAATAACTACCGGCAAAATCCATCTTTTCACCTAACGCATAGCGATAGCCTTCCGATTGAGCCTCTTGACCTAATAAAATATTCAGATTATGTGAGTCTGATATCGTTTTAATATAGTTCAACGTAACGGTTTCATTCCATGAAAGTTGCTCAGTAATAGTAGATGATGCCATTCCATGTCCGGTACCTCCGGTTCCTCTTGGACGGGCATCCCTCCATTCTTCTTCTGTAAGGTAGAAATAATCATATCCTGCAATTCCTTTCAGCGTAAATCCATCCAAAAAAGACCATTGTACATACCCACTGGTAGTACTCCGAGCTGTTCGGGACGAAAAGTCATCATAAGCACTACTGGCCAAAAAATTGCCGTTTTGAGTTGTTGACATATAATTAATATTAGGTCCCGGTTCTAATGGAGTTCCATCGCTCAGAGTAGAACCAATACCAATAATTCCCGGCTCCAACGGAGAATGCAGTGCTGATGCATTTACCGGGTTAATCAAAAAACTGCCGGTAGTCATTGGCGAAAATTGGTCACTATAAGAAAGTGCCAAATTAGCCCCCATTTTAACGTTATTATTTACGGTATGGTCTAAATTGAGACGACCGGTATAACGCTTCAAATACGTATCAAGCACAATACCATCTTGGTCAAGAGCAGATAAACCAAGGAAAAATTTGGTTCGTTCGGTTCCGCCGGAAGCAGTGAAATCAGCAGTGGTAATCGGTGCGTTATCGTTATATGCAGCACCAATCCAGTCAAAATCATAAAAATCACCATCCGCATTCCGAACTTTGAATTGGTCGGCAATAAACTTATTCACTTGTTTTCCGGCAACCTCGACAGTACCGTCATTAAAACCTGCATTAGCGCGCGCTTCGGTGATATAATCAATGTATTGGTCTTTATTCAGCGTCTTCAACTTGTTGGAAGTGCGTGAAGAAAAACCGGTACTCAATTTTACATTGAATTGGGTTTTACCTGCTTTACCCTGTTTGGTGGTAATATAAACGACGCCATTGGAAGCACGAGACCCATAAATAGAAGTAGAAGCCGCATCTTTTAATATCGTTATCGATTCAATATCATTCGGATTGAGAGACGACAGGGCATTTAAGTTATCACCGCTCATAGAAGTCGCAGTAGTTTGTGCCGTACTGCCATAACTGCCTGACGCAATAGGTATTCCGTCCACAACATACAAAGGCGTTGTTCCACCGTTAATGGTACCTACTCCGCGAACAACTACCTGCTGACCTGCACCGGGTTGTCCTGAATTGGACAAAGACTGTACGCCGGCAACATTTCCTTGTAACGCTTTGTCAATAGAAGTTAACGGAATGTTCAAACGGTCGCTTTTCACTGTCACCTTTGCACCAAAAGGAGTTCCACCTTTGGATGCAATACCGTAACCCACGACCACCACCTCGTCAAGGTTAGCCGCATCTTCCGCTAATGTAACATTGATTGTTGTTTGCCCGTTCACGGGCACTTCCTGGGTTGAATAACCCAGATACGCCACCGCGATGGTGGCATTTGGCGATACTCGGAGCGAGTATTTTCCGTCAATGTCGGTTGCTACACCGTTGCCCGGATTGCCTTTTTCGGTAACACCGGCTCCGATGATGGGACCATCCGCATCGGACACCACGCCGGTTACGGCGATTTTAGCTTCTTGGGGAGCTTGCGCCTTTAGCAAAGTTGCCCCCCCCCCCCCCCCAAAGACAACGCTACTTAACAGCAAAGCTTTTACGAAGTTTTTAAATTTCTTTCTCATAAAAACAAATTTAAATTGTTTAACATTTTTCTTTGAATTGCC
>NZ_BBRU01000067.1:0-1048 GCF_001431085.1 Candidatus Symbiothrix dinenymphae | reverse complement strand
CCGATGTTCAGCAACTTCACGCCAGCCGGAAGGGGTGAGAGAGGCGTGTTGTTCCAATTTTTTTATTACTTCTTTCATATTTTTTATTTATAATTCTTTCAAATAATCTACAAAACCTGTTTCATCCGCGCCATAATCTGCGTCAGCTCCTCAACACAGTGAGTCAGCACTTTGAGATTTTCAAACAGCAACACAATATCCTTATTCACAGCAGAATCGCTCACTTTATTAATCGCAGTTGCAGGTTTTGGAACGGCGATTTGTGACCCGGTCGGTTCTCGTGTCAATCCCTGTTCCCGCATCTGTGCATCAAACACTAACTGCAACAAATCAGCAAACTTAACGCTCAAGCACTCCGCAATAACTGCCAAACGGCTATTATTGATAGTTGAACTGCTCAAGATGCGATTGATACCATTTTCGTGAACGCCAAGCCGGGCAGCCAAATCCCGCTTGGGTCACATGTTTTTCTATCAACAGTTTCGTAAAACCTGTCAACTGAATATTAGAATTCTCACTCATAATTATGAGTGAGAATTCTAATATTCAGTTGACAGGTTTTACGAAACTGTTGATAGAAAAACATGTGACCCAAGCGGGATTTGGCTGCCCGGCTTGGCGTTCACGAAAATAGTATCAATCGCATCTTGAGCAGTTCAACTATCAATAATAGCCGTTTGGCAGTTATTGCGGAGTGCTTGAGCGTTAAGTTTGCTGATTTGTTGCAGTTAGTGTTTGATGCACAGATGCGGGAACAGGGATTGACACGAGAACCGACCGGGTCACAAATCGCCGTTCCAAAACCTGCAACTGCGATTAATAAAGTGAGCGATTCTGCTGTGAATAAGGATATTGTGTTGCTGTTTGAAAATCTCAAAGTGCTGACTCACTGTGTTGAGGAGCTGACGCAGATTATGGCGCGGATGAAACAGGTTTTGTAGATTATTTGAAAGAATTATAAATAAAAAATATGAAAGAAGTAATAAAAAAATTGGAACAACACGCCTCTCTCACCCCTTCCGGCTGGCGTGAAGTTGCTGAACATCGG
>NZ_BBRU01000066.1:0-1060 GCF_001431085.1 Candidatus Symbiothrix dinenymphae | reverse complement strand
GGCGAAGGCGGCGAAGGCGGCGGCGAAGGCGGCGAAGGCGGCGGCGAAGGCGGCGAAGGCGGCGACGGCGGCGAAGGCGAAGGCGAAGGCGAAGGCGACGGCGAGCCTGATCCCCCCGTACGAGGCCGAGGCGATCGAAAAGATGCAGAATATGAGCATGGAACAGGTTATTGGTATGGTCCTGGCGGATGGTATGATCCCGATGACAAACCCATAGACGAATCCAAAGTTCCCGCCAACGTCAAAGAAGACAGATTAGGAGGCGGCCGCATTCCCACTCCTACTCCCGGCGACGGCGAAGGCGAAGGCGAAGAAGGCGAAGGCGGCGACGACCATAACATCGAAAATATTGATAACGGTGGTCGGTGGTTGAGCCGTCCGAGGAGTTGTCTGTATCGCTTCCTTCTTGGTCTAATTCCAGTCCGGTGCCAATGGAACCGCGCAGAGCAACATGTGATAGCGCCTCCGCCTTCACTTCATCAAAAGCATCTAGGTGCACATGGTGCATGGTAACGTAAGCATGCTCGTAGCCTGTTCTCTTGCGTGTGCTTCCTTTTGCGCCGTCAAACACATTCAATACTTCCTTCGCCTTCGTTTCCTGTTCCTGTCCGCCGGGGGGGTCCGCTTCGCCATCGCCGTCGACGTCGTAGTTATCTCTAAGTTTATCGTCAACGAAACATACGCCGCATGAACATGCGCTGCCGGATGCTCCGGCAAAGGCTCCGGCACGCAGGACAATGCGAAACGGGGCTTCGACTTCGGTACCGGTTCCGGCATAAGTGTCGACACGATGGGAAACCTGAGTCGGAGGCGGACTCGGTGTATCGTCATAAGCAGGATCACATGCGTCTGCTAATATCTTGTCTACTTCTGCTGGGGCTAATGGGTCTATGGGTAAGGGGGGTACATGTGCTCTAACAGCTTCTGCCGCAGTGGGTATTGGAGGGACAGGGACAGGGGCAGGGACAGGGGCAGGGGCAGGGGGAGCGCCGCCGCCGCCTGTGCCGGGGCCGGCGCCGTCGCCGGCGCCGTCGCCGCCGCCCCAACCACCCGCACCACC
>NZ_BBRU01000065.1:0-1061 GCF_001431085.1 Candidatus Symbiothrix dinenymphae | reverse complement strand
TTTGCTGTAAACAACCCCTGCGGAGGCATCATAAGCCTTGAAGTGGAGCAACGCTTGCTGCGTTTTCTCCCGTTCGTTGCCATATATCGTCATCTCCACAAGGTATGCCTCTCCGCGGCGTGTCAGCGGAACAACCCCCACGCATTGCTCTTCACCGGTGTCGGTGGTAACAAACGCTGCTACAAGGCTTTTGCTGTTCTCCAGAGGCGCGCCATTCAGGAGCAACTCGCCAATGAGGTTCATGCTATACCGGAAAGCCGCCGGATTGACCGTCCAATCAGGTTGCTGGTCAGTCACTTCCACCTGCAATTTCATGGGCGCATCTATCCCGTCATTGCCCGTCAGATAGACGGTGGCTTCGTGGATGCCCATCGGCGTGGTCGCGCTGACGGTGAATGTCAGTTTCTCGTCGCTCAAAGCGCGCAAGGTTCCCTCTCTCTTTGAAACGGAGAGCCATGCAGGCAAGCCTTTGACAGACCATGTCTCCTGCAGACCGCTCGTGTTGGCAATCTTTGCGTCAAAGACCACTTCCTCCAAATAATTTTTGGTGATGCTCTTGTCGCGGATGTCCCACACCAGGCGGCTCGTGTTCACATAAGCCGTCCAGGTTATCGGGTCTGCCTTATTGCCGTGGATGTCTTGCACATTTTGCAGTGCAATGTGCAGGGTGCTGTTTTCGATACTGGCGGGCGGTGCGGTCAGCGTGATGGCTATGCGGTTGCGCGAGGCTACCGCCGTGTGACGTACCGACTGGGGTTCGCGCGCAGGCTTCAGAGGCGGAGCATCGGCATCTGTCAGCGTGACACTTGTTGGTGTTGCCGCGATGCCACTCTTCTTGTCGAGCCAGGTTGGTGTTGATGTCAAAACACCTTGGTTGTTAAGCGTATTCTCAAACGGGAAATAGGCTTCCAACCCGGGTTCCGTGCCGTCCAGTCCGTGGTTCATATCGCCGCGGATAAGCTCGGCGGAGCGCGTGCCGCGCCACAGTCTGAACTCGTCTATACCGCCGCGGAAGCTGCTGCCTAATGTGAACTTGTCGCCTGCCATGCCGTCAGCCAATG
>NZ_BBRU01000064.1:0-1062 GCF_001431085.1 Candidatus Symbiothrix dinenymphae | reverse complement strand
AAAAAAAATTTGTGTTATCACTCATTTTAGTGAGTTGTGGAATTAACAACGGGTTTAGTCAGAAGTTCGAAAATCTGGCACTTACGCCTCCTATGGGTTGGAACAGTAATAATACGTTCGACCAGAACATTAACGAACAGTTAATTAAAGAAACGGCAGATGCTTTTGTCGCATTGGGATTAAAAGATGCAGGGTATGAATATGTGTGCATTGATGATGGTTGGTCTACCAGGGACAGGGACAAGCAAGGCAATCTTGTTGCCGACCCTGTCAAATTTCCTCATGGCATGAAAGCCCTGGCAGACTATGTGCATTCCAAAGGTTTGAAGTTAGGAATCTATAATTGTGGCGGCACGCATACTTGCGCAGGGTATGCCGGCAGTCGGGGACATGAGTATCAAGATGCCTTGAAATATGCGGAATGGGGCATTGATTATCTGAAATATGACTGGTGCAATACTGACAATTTGAATGTCACAGAGGCTTACATCACTATGCGCGATGCTTTGTATGCAGCAGGGCGGCCTATGATTTTCAGTATTTGTGAGTGGGGCAAGACGCAACCATGGAAATGGGGAGCGGCTGTGGGTCATCTATGGCGAACTACCGGTGATATAGGTCCCCATTTTGATGATTTTGAAAGAAGACCGAATAAATGGAATCCTATGAGTGTATTAGAAATTTTAGACAAGCACAGTCAAGATGAATTAAGGCGCGCGGCCGGTCCCGGTCATTGGAATGACATGGATATGATGGAAGTGGGCAATGGAATGTCATTCTACGAAGACCAAACCCATTTTGCATTGTGGGCAATTCTATGTTCGCCACTGATTTTAGGCAACGACATTCGAAAAATGGACAAACAAACTTTGGATTTAATAACGAATAAAGAACTGATAGCCATCAATCAAGATGCATTAAGCATTCAAGGTTTCAGAGTTCCATGGAGGTCATGCCCTGTAGATGCTTGGGCAAAGCCATTAAAATTTCTAATACACTCATAGGATTCCATTTATTCGGTCTTCTTTCAAAATCATCAAAATGGGGACCTATATCACCGGT
>NZ_BBRU01000063.1:0-1063 GCF_001431085.1 Candidatus Symbiothrix dinenymphae | reverse complement strand
CGGGAATTTGACATGGCAAGCATCAACAAAAAATTTCGCTTAGTTTTTTTGTTGGATGTAGAGGAATCGGCTCGGCATCCCAAGATGAATTTATTGGTCAATAGATTGTCCGACGAACTGATTTACTGCCAATTTTCGTCCGCTCCAGAACTTTTAAGTGATGTTTATTCGAGCCTAATCGCGTTTTTGGTTGACAAAGGCGAATTGCGCGTGGAGCCATTCGATAAAAGTCCAAACAGGGATGCCTCTTTATCGGATATATCGGACGAAAAAACGGCATGGTTTATAGAGCGGGCACGGGCGGAACGAAATCTCCCCTTGGAAGTGGGTACAACGAAAAAGAAATTGCTCACGCATCTTAATTTGTTGCAAGACAATAAATTATCGAATGCCGCTCTATTGCTTTTTGGAACCCATCCGCAGCGATTTTTTCTTTCTTCAGAAATAAAATGCGCCCATTTTCATGGGACGAGGGTTGAAAAGCCCATCCCTTTCTACCAGGTGTATAAGGGCAATCTATTTGAGTTGGTTGACCAGGCAGTCAATTTTGTCTTATCAAAAATAGATTTGGCTGTGGGCACTCGCAGCCAAAGCGCAATGGTTCCCACGGCTTACGAAATACCGCCGGAAGTGATAGAAGAGGCGATAGTCAATGCGGTGGCGCATCGCGACTATGACAGTACAGCAAGCGTGCAAGTCATGCTTTTTGCCGACCGTCTCGAAATTCGCAATCCGGGACAATTGCCGTCCACACTTTCTGTCGAAACTCTGAAGCAAGACCATTCTTCTTATCCGCGAAATCCACTGATAGCCGAAGCCTTCTACCTTGCCCGCTACATAGAACGGATGGGTACCGGCATTCAAGATATGACCACACACTGCTTGGAATACGGACTGTTGGAGCCGGAATTTAAAATGACAGATGGCTTCGTAACCGTTATTCGCAGAAAAAAAGACTTGGCGTTTGAGAAAGTAGATGACAATGAAATGGGTGGTCCAATAGGTGGTCCAATAGGTGGTGCAATAGGTGGTGCAATAGGTGGTGCAATAGGTGGTGCAATAG
>NZ_BBRU01000062.1:0-1068 GCF_001431085.1 Candidatus Symbiothrix dinenymphae | reverse complement strand
GTTACTATACAGCACCGGGCTTAAGTCAACAGGAAAGCAGGTGATGCCGATTGTCTGTTTTTACCTGCGATGTTAGAGAAGACAGTTGTCCCGCTACCTGATGGTTGCGGCTATTTGAAAGGCAAGTAATGGCGACTGACCATTTTTGCATGCAGTATCAGCAATGGAGTGTAGTTGGGCAAAGCCTTGAGCACCGGTCAGAGACCTGAAACAACCGGAGTTCTTGAGTTTGATTTTAAATGCCCGTATTGCTCGCTCCGAAGCATTGTTATCCGGAGGCACATTCTCATCTTCAAGAAAGTAAAAGAGGTAATCCCGATACTTTATTAGTCGCTTTTGCAAGGCTTTGATTTTTTCGTGTGCCGTGTCAATCGGTTCATCAATTAAGACTTGCAGTCGTTTTTGGATGTGGGTTGTATCTATTTTTCCGACTGCATCTTTTCTCAGTTGTAGGGCATCCAAAATCAGTTTTTTCATTCGTTTGCTCCAAGTCTGGTTTGCGTACAACTGGGAAGCATAAATCAGGTCGCGTAGAATATGAGAAGTGCATATTTGATGCGTTTTGACATTGGCACTAAAATAGCCGGCTAGACAATCTGTTACAAGCACTGACATCGGAAGTCCCTCCGGCATCATTTTCTCAAACTCTTCTTTTTTGCGCGTAAGTCCCGCTTTGATGTATGTGAGCTGCTTGTTTTGAATCACCCACGCCCACATTGTTTTTCCATTGACAGAACACGTTGTTTCATCTGCCCCAATAACAGGACTTGTGGTAAGACCAAGTCTGATGGTTTCGAAAGCCGGAGATGTGCGATATACCATGCGGTCTAAAATGTTACCGATGGTGCCAGGGGACATAGATAGTCCACAAAACTCGTTCATCGTATCGGTCAGCCTTTGGTAAGGAAGCCGCTGACGGATATTGAAATAGGTGACGGCAGCTTCAACGCCGGAACCATAGCTAATCCTGGAATTAACCCCTACCGGAAATTCACCATCATTAACCCAACCACATTGGCAAACCTTACGCATTTTGTGATATTCTTTCACTATGGGACGAATAGGCGG
>NZ_BBRU01000061.1:0-1090 GCF_001431085.1 Candidatus Symbiothrix dinenymphae | reverse complement strand
AAGGATCCGCCCATTCGGCACAATAAACAATGGGACCGCGTTCGATAGATATTTTTCCGCGGTCGGCTTCCACTTTGTCGTTGGCTTTCACTACGCGCGGTTCCATGTCGAAATGCACTTTCACCACGTCGTCTTTTTTCCATTGACGGGAAATCGCAAAATATCCCTTCTCCAACCGGCTGTCCACCTTGGCGCCGTTCACCGTTACCGCATAATTCAACTTTTTGCCGTCGGCATAACTGTACAAATCGCTGGGAACGACTTCCCCCTGCACCCAACCCGGCACGCGCACTTTCAATGTAAATTGCTGTTTTGAACGTGGTGACACTTTAATATTAATGTCGCCTGTCCATGGATACTCGGTCGATTGGCTTACTGCTACTTTTTTACCTTCCACATCCAATACGGCATCATTGCCCATAAACAGGTTCACATAGAGGTCATTATTTTTGACAGCATACACATAACCCGGCAGGGAAGGGATAAAACGGCTGACATTCGACGGGCAGCAGGAACTGTCAAACCACGGCTGGCGGACAAGTGTACTTCCACGATTAAATTTGAATTTGCTATCCGATTCCAATGGATTGGGATAGAAAAATGTGCCGCCATCCAGCGAAACACCGGAAATCAAACCGTTATACAAGGTGCGTTCCAGCACGTCGAAATATTTAGCTTCGCCGTGCAACAGAAACAGGCGGTAGTTCCAATAAACATTGGCAATGGCTGCGCAAGTCTCGTTGTAAGCCGTCAGATTGGGCAATTCGTAGTTATCGCCAAATGATTCGTGTTGATGACGGGCGCCTATTCCACCGGTGATGTAGAGTTTTTTCGACACCACATTGTCCCAAAGGCGGTCGATGGCGTGGATGTAAGCCGCATCGCCCGTGAGCGCTGCCACGTCGGCAATTCCCGAATACATATAAACGGCGCGTACGGCATGACCAACGGCTTCGTCCTGTTCCAAAATAGGTTTATGCATTTGTCTGGTGAAGGCGTCGCCTTTTCGGGCAGTGTAACCCCGTTTGTCCAAGAAATATTTTGCCAAATCAAGGTATTTCTTTTCGCCCGTTACGACATACAATTTAGC
>NZ_BBRU01000060.1:0-1091 GCF_001431085.1 Candidatus Symbiothrix dinenymphae | reverse complement strand
CCCCAACGCGATGCGTTGGGCTAATGGGTTTTGTGTGTTTTGCGCCCTGAAAGGGCATTATATCATTATGTTGCCCCATCATATCTCATCATTATTCATCATTATTATTTCCCCAACGCGATGCGTTGGGCTGGGATATGCTGGGCTTTCAGCCTGTTCAGCCCGAACCGTCATTGCGGGCTTGACCCGCAATCCCCTGTTCTACATCGCTCTGTAGCCCAACATTCGGCTCATTTTCAGGGGATTGCGGGGCAAGCCCGCAATGACGATAAGGGCTAATGGACAAAATTCAGGCTAGAAGTGGTGATAACTAATTGAAATACATATATTTGCAAGCATTTAAAGTTATGAGTAAAAAATTTGCATTTATTGCTGGTCGAAAACGACCAAGAAAAACGGCTGAAAATTTGACTTGAAAAACAAACTCAGAAACCACAATGGCTTATCTAAAGAACGTAAAATGAAGTATATAGATGGGTTTTTCAAGGTATAAAAGGCTTCTAAAAAGTCGAAGGAATTATCTATTGTGATAATCCCTTCTCTGACTTTTTCGTCAGCCTGTCAAACTATCCCTGACAAGTTGCTCCCCAGCAGAGCTTGTTTCCGTTTCATTTGACCATGCAAAGATATGAATAGTTGATCAGGATTTATTCATCCTCAAAAATATTTAGCCTGAATTTTGTCCACTTGAAACAAACGGCTCTTTTTTAGCCTGAATTTTGTCCATTACACCGACGATAATAATGATTTAACAAACTTTAACACAAACAAGTGTTAAAATTTAAACAAATCCATTGTCAATTCAAAAACATTCTTTACCTTTGCCGCCGTTATCACGAGATGTCATTGTGGGCTTGACCTGCAATCTCCCGCGACAACAAAAAAAAATGTTTTTTTTTAACAATTTAAATTTAAATTTTATGCGAATGAAGGAAAATTTCAAAAACAGGAACTTTGCAAAGCTTGCAAAGCCTTTGCTGTTGAGTAGCATTCTCTTGGGGGGGGGGGTGCGAAACGTTCGCGCTGAAACAGCGCAGGAAGCGCCGCAAGAGGCGGCGCAGATTATTGAGGTGGCGATTCCCTCGTCAGGG
>NZ_BBRU01000059.1:0-1096 GCF_001431085.1 Candidatus Symbiothrix dinenymphae | reverse complement strand
GGGGTTGGAGGCCGGGGGGACCTCCTGTTGCCGAAAGTGCAGACGACTTTGATGCAGGCGTTGCATGCCGAGAATATCCCTGTGGTGTTTGTGATGATGACCGGAAGTGCGATTGCCACGCGTTGGGAGTCGGAAAAATCCCCCCGCCATTCTCAACGTCTGGTATGGCGGGCAAGATGCGGGCAATGCTATTGCAGATGTTCTGTTTGGCGACTACAACCCTTCGGGCAAATTGCCGGTCACGTTTTATGCAAAAGACAGCGACCTGCCGCCTTTCAATTCGTATGAAATGAAAAATCGCACTTACCGCTATTTCGATGGCGAGGTGCTGTATCCGTTCGGGTATGGCTTGAGTTATACGACTTTCAACTATGAATTGGTCAGCAACAGCCAAACGGTGAAAAGCAACGGCACCGTCAGTATTGACGTGATGGTGCGCAATACCGGCAAACGCGCCGGCGAAGATGTGGTTCAACTGTATGTATCGAACTCCGATTATGACGGTCAAAAACCCCTGTACGCCCTCAAAGCCTTCGAAAGAATATCCCTGAAAGCAGGCGAAAGCCACCAGGTAAAGTTCAATCTCAGCCCCGAACAATTTGCCATAGTAGATGCCGCAGGCATCCCCAAAGTAACACCGGGCAAACACAAATTATACATCGGAAGCACATCGCCAACACGCACAAAAGCACAACGGCTCCCACTTTTGGAGCAAGAGCTGGTGATTACCAAGTAGTGAAACTACTGAGGCTACATATTTTTGCTTCTGATATTTATAATTTATGGATATGGACTAAATCTTTTTTTTCAGGTGCTATTATTTCGCAAGCGGTGTTTTATCCCGTAGGGTAGGGTGTTCAAACCGTTCTCCATTTTTCCTACGAAGCCAACAGCGTTTTTCTTCTTTTAACTGTCTGGTTTTCAGTCAGATTTTCTTCTTGCCATGTATCTACATCTTTCAGCAAAACGTTTTCTAAGGTGCTCTTGAAGTTGATGCTGGACATGCCGGTCTTCGCATCTATTTTTGTTCGAAGTGGCACTATAAAAACCAGCTTGGTAATCCCATTCAATGAATTAGGCGACTTGCGAGCTTTGA
>NZ_BBRU01000058.1:0-1098 GCF_001431085.1 Candidatus Symbiothrix dinenymphae | reverse complement strand
AATCGCCAAACTGTTGAACCGATGTAGCCTGCGATACAATTATTTCGAGTAAAGTCGCCGCGCTTCTCTACATTGACGTAAGTGCCGGGGGGAAGCGTGCAAGAGCCATAAGTATTAGCATACGCTTGACCATTGTCAGCAACATCTGCATCGGCTTTACTATCTGCATCGGCTTGACTAATGGTAGATGTGTGGTTCCCCGCCGCAACAATATAAGTTACCTGTGAACCGATGTATTCCGGGTCACAATTATTTCTGGTAAATGTGCCGCGCTTTTCAACACTTCTGAAAAGTTCAATACAAGAGCATATATCATTAGCATTCTTTTGACCTTCTACATTAAGAAGCTCCAGCGCACGAGTGTTAGCATCTGCTGTGCTAACATTAGACTTGATAGTACCCACCGGAACAGCATAGTCCTCCGGAGGCGAGGGAGTGTATCCGGGCAGACAATCATTTTTAGTAAAACTGGCATGTAGAGGTGTATTATTACAGTAGGTTTTTCGGAGCACCGGAAGTCCCTTAGTGGTACCGTTATCATCATTCGGCATATCCCAAACGTTTGTGAAATTCCAAGTCGACAAGTTAGCTGCAAACCATGTTCGCGATTTAAAACTATCAAGTGCTGCATCTGCTCCATTTTGCTGGGCAGTGCCTATCTCGTTGGTCGGCTTCACACCATTAATTGTCATATCTTGGTTAGCATAACAATTAATGCTGCGAATACTATTATCCCTTATTCTAAAACTACCGTTGGAACGAGCGGACATCGTGGCATTAGCTGCAAAGCTATTTGAAATAGAAGTCTGCACAGAAAAACCTGAAGCTATACCAAAAACGTCATCACCTCCTATATCACCTGCATTGTAGCAATTATTGATTTCCGAGCCATTCCCCCGCAACCACGCAATGCCACTACAGTAAATGGAGGTAGCATCGGGAGATACAATATTAGCAATGTTGTAACAATTTTCGATGATGCTCCGCCCCTGCGCCTCACCGACAATGGCTCCTATATAACGCAACTCATCCTCGGTGAAATAAGCGGCGGTTATAGTGCCGGTTACCCCTAAATTTTTAATGGTGCTATTCGAAATA
>NZ_BBRU01000057.1:0-16604 GCF_001431085.1 Candidatus Symbiothrix dinenymphae | reverse complement strand
GTGCGCACCGCCGGATTGATGGTTTGCAGCACCGGTAGCAGGTTGAGGCGGACTTTATTGCGGGCGACTGTGTCTTGCAAATTGCTGGAATCCGTGCGATACGGCAGAGATTTTTCTTCGCAAAATTGCAAAATTTCTGCTTTGGAAACGCCCAGCAGCGGGCGAATGATGTGCCCCGCTTTCGGCGCAATACCCGTCAGCCCCTTGATGCCGGTGCCACGAATCAGATTGAGCAGCACCGTTTCAATGTTGTCATCTTCGTGATGCGCCACCGCAATCGCCTCTGCATCAAGTTGTTGGCGAAGTTCTTCAAACCATGTATAGCGCAATTCGCGTGCCGCCATTTCAATAGAAATGCCCCGCTGCGTGGCAATCTGCCGCGTATCAAAATCCGCCTTGTGATGGGGTATATTCCAATCGGTAGCCAATTGGTGCGCCAACTGCTCGTCGCCGTCCGCCTCATCGCCCCGCAAATGAAAATTGCAATGTGCCGCTATGCAGTTGTAGCCCAACCGCTGTAAAACGTAGAGCAGTGCCACCGAATCGGCACCGCCGCTCACGCCAACGATGATTTTTGCGTGCTGAGTGAGTAGTTGGTGCTTTTCAATATATTGTCGGACTTTTCGAATCACAAGCTTGTCTTATAAATATTTTTAACCAATTCATTTTATTTAGCCACAAAGGTACGTTTTTTCTATTGAAGGCAGACTTTTTTTATTACACCGGGTCCACATCATACTGCACAATCGCGTACCTAAAAGGCTTTTGCCCCCAAAGATTGGCTTGAATTGCCTCCAAAATTTCGCGCAACACAGTCATTGACACCTTGTTTTCAATTTTCAACACGATTTGACGGAGGTAGAGGTTTTGTATTTTGCCGACTGCCGGTCGGTCGGGACCGAGCACGCGGTCGCCCAATTTTTCGCGCAACTGTGCGGCAAATGCTTCGGATAAATCCCTCACGGTGTCGTCCAAGCGATGCTTGAGCGTGATGTGGATGAGGCGGAAGAGGGGAGGGTAGCGAAACAGTTCGCGCTCCTGCATCTGCGTGGTGTACATCTCGGTGTAGTTTTGCTGCAATACCGACTGAATCAGCGCGTGGTCGATGTGCGAAGTTTGCAAAATCACTTCGCCCCGCTCCTTGCGACGACCTGCGCGACCGGACACTTGCGACATCAGTTGATAAGCCCGCTCATAAGCCCTGAAATCGGGGTGGTTCATCAGCGCATCGGCGTTGAGAATGCCCACCAAGCCCACTTTCTCGAAGTCTAAGCCTTTGGAAATCATCTGTGTGCCAATCAAAATCTGCGTTTGCCCGCTTTCGAGGCGCGCGATGATGTCTTCAAACGCTTTTTTCGTCGAGGTGGTGTCGGTGTCCATCCGTTCGACCGCTGCGGTGGAGAACAATGCTCGGATTTCTTCCTCCACTTTTTCGGTGCCGTAGCCCACGAAGCCCAACTCGCCGCCACATTCGGGACATTGGGTCGGCAGGGTGTAGGCATGACCGCAATAGTGGCATTTCAGACGGTTGCTCTGCTTGTGGTAGGTGAGGCTGATGTCGCAAAAACGGCATTTAGGTGTCCAATCGCATATCTTGCAACTTATCACAGGCGCAAACCCCCGCCGATTTTGAAACAGCAACACCTGCTCCCCCTTGTCCAACGCCGCCCGCATCGCCTCCTGCAACAAAGGCGAAAAAATCGACTTCATCTGCTTAGTACGCCGCAACTCCTGCACATCCACCGGAATAATGCGCGGCAGTTCGGTGTCCTCAAACCGTTTTTCAAGGTGAACATACCCATATTTCCCCGTCTGAGCATTATAAAACGACTCCACCGAGGGCGTAGCACTACCCAGCACAACCTTAGCACCATGCATACTCGCCAACATAATCGCCGCATTACGAGCATGATAGCGAGGCGCAGGGTCTTGCTGCTTATAACTCGGCTCATGCTCCTCATCCACAATCACCAACCCCAAATTCCGAAAAGGCAAAAACACAGCAGACCGCGCCCCAAGAATTATATGGTAATTGGTAATTGGTAATTGGTAACTGGTAACTGGTAACTGGTAACTGGTAACTGCTTCCCAAATCTCCTTCCGCTCATGATGATTGATTTGCGAATGATAAACCCCCAACCGCTCACCAAAAAACTGCCGCAGACGACCGGTAATCTGCGTAGTCAAAGCAATTTCCGGCAGCAGATAAAGCACCTGCCGTCCGGCATCCAAAGTCTCCTGAATCAAATGAGTATAAATCTCCGTCTTGCCGGAAGAAGTCACGCCATGCAAGAGGCAGACGTTTTTGTCTTGGAGGCAAGCTTTTATTTCAAGGAGGGCTTGCTCTTGCAAAGAATTTAAGCAGCTTAAGTTTCTTAAGCTACTTAAGCCCCTTAAGTTTCTTTTCTTAAAAGAATGCAACAGCCCTTTCTCAATAAAAGCCGGAGGCAAAGCCGCCTTAAAAACCTCCCCCTGACGGCAAAGATAATACCCCGCCAGCCACTCCCAAAACTGCAACTGACGGGCATCCACTGCGGGCGGGGCATCAGGCACTGCCACAATAGGTTTAATAACAGCCGCATCCACCGAAGATTTCCCTCCGATGGATGCGACTATGCCATAATATTTTTTATGCCCGAAAATCACCTCTACCAAGCCGCCACAGACAACTCGCGCTTCCAATTCCGCAGGCACGAAATAGGTAAACGTGTCAGCCAACGGCACCGGCAAAATGACTTCGATGTACACAAATTAGAACCAATAAGCGAGAGAAATCACAAAACCTTTGGTTGCAGTATCAAGTGAAGCATCACCCATTTTCGACGCATCGAAACTTTCTGTCAAGCCCAATTGGTAGGTTACACCCACTTGTAGCTTGCTAAATAGTTCGGCACCGATGCCGAAATTCAGGCCTGCGCCAAACGATTTGGTGGCTTCCATATCACTATCAACGTTGAAGCTGGCATACGGACCGGCAGCTGCATAGGCTCCAACTATGCCCAAAAGACTTAATTTGTACTTCAAGTTGACGGGAATCAACACGTTTTTGTTGGTAAACTCTTCTCCACCGGCCTTAAATCCGTCCTGGGAATAAAGAACCGCAGCATCAAAGCCAATACCAATCACCGGTACAATAAATTCAATCATTGGACCTACCTGAAAACCAACCAAACTCTCTATGCCGGTAACATCAGGCTCCACGAGATTAACACCTGCCTTCAGACCGTAATGAAACTGCGCCTGAACGCTTCCGAACACACTCACTGCCAAAGCAGCAACTAACAAAATTCTTTTCATATTGTTTAAAATTTTAAATGATATATTTCGGCGGCAAAGGTACTACAAAACAAATGAACAACCAAATAATTTTATACCTTTGTTGCGTTTTTATGGAAAATTGGGACAATATATATATGCGCCGCTGCTTGGAATTGGCTCGCAAGGGACTGGGATATGTGGCACCTAACCCCATGGTGGGTGCGGTGGTGGTGTCCGGCGGGCGAATTATCGGCGAAGGCTACCACCGGCGGTTTGGCGAAGCGCACGCGGAGGTCAATGCGATTAACGCGGTGCGGCAGCCCGAATTGTTGCGAAAATCAATGCTTTATGTCAATTTGGAGCCTTGTGCGCACTATGGCAAAACGCCCCCTTGCGCCGAACTGATTATTGCGAAGCAGATTCCAAAGGTGGTGGTCGGTGCCGCCGACCCTTTTGCAAAAGTGGACGGGCGAGGTATCGAAATGCTCCGAAAAGCAGGCGTGGAAGTGACCGTTGGCGTGCTGAAAGCCGAATGTGAGACCCTCAACAAGCGATTTCTGACGTTCGTAACCCAACATCGCCCCTACATCATCCTGAAATGGGCGCAATCGGCAGACGGCTTTGTTGACCGCCTGCGCCAAGTGGGTGATGGTCAAACCGCCATCCGCTTCTCAAACGATTTCACAACCCAATTAGTGCACAAAATGCGCGCAGAAGAGGCTGCCATAGTGGTAGGCACCCGCACAAAGGCATTAGACCAACCGCAACTGAACATACGCCACTGGCACGGCACCAACCCCATCCGCCTCACCGCCGAAAGCACGAAACCGCTGCCGCAGTGGATGAAAGAACTCTACGAACAAGGCATCCAATCGCTCATCGTGGAAGGCGGACCCACCTTGCAACAAAGTTTTATTGATGCAGGACTGTGCGATGAAGTGCGCGTGGAGGTGAGTGATGTGAGGCTGGGGGTGGGGGTGAAGGCACCGGATTTGAGTTTATCACCATTCAGGAGATACAATAATTTCAAATTTTTTCAAAAATAATTGCAAAAATGTTTGGTAGATTAAAAAAGATGTCGTACCTTTGCACTGTGTTAGAAATGATACAAGCCCCTCTCGAATGAGAAATGTCGAGACCCTAACCACCGAAAGGTGGTTTTTTAATATAATAACTCGTTTGGTTGCTTGTCAATTCCTCACATCGTATTCACTTTTGTACGTCAAATTTTCGATTTTTTTTCAAAAATATTTGCACAATTCAAAAATAATTAATTTTCAAAAAAAAACAGTTTTGACAAAAAAAGTTGTATCTTTGCCGCCTAATAGCAAAACTGTATGGAAATCGTATTCAAAAAAGAGTATCTGCGCGAATTGTATAAAACGGGCAAGACAACAGACAAAAAACATCGTTTTCAGCCGCAAGTGGCTGAAAAATATCGCAAAACGATTGATATTTTGGAGTCTGTGACGAGTGTTGAAGGTCTGTTTGTTTACAATGGTTTGCAGTATGAAAAATTGCATGGTGATAAAGAGGGGCTTGAATCGGTCAGGGTAAACGACCAATATCGAATTGAGTTCACTACAAGCCAAGTTGTTTCAGAAACGGTTGTAACAGTGTGTGACATAGAAGAACTTTCAAATCATTATAAATAGATAAGTTATGGGAAATTTAGGATTTGGATTTCGCCCTACACACCCGGGCGAAGTATTGTCAGATGAAATTGAATATCGCGGCACTTCAAAAAAGAAACTTGCCGAGCAAATGGGGTTGTCTTACAGCATTTTAAATGATATTCTCAAGGAACGCCGCCCGCTCACGGTGGATACAGCGATGCTGTTTGAAGCAGCTATGAACTTGCCTGCCGATGCGCTGATGCGTATGCAACTGAAATACAATATGCAAGTGGCAAGCAAGGATAAACAATTTTCTAAACGCCTTGCAGAAGTGCGCAAAATGGTGGCAACATTGCTGTAATTAAAGATGTACTTTTGTGCCGTATTTTTTATAAACATTTTTATGTATGAAACAAATAACCTTTGAGCAAATTGCTGCGATACGGCTTCAAAGTCATCAACTTTCGGATAGCACTTTGCAGACTCCCAAAGAGGTTGTGGCGTGGATGGGAGCTATGCAGGCGCAGGATTTTGGGATGGCGAAATTGGCTGTCGGCGTGCGACTTCCCGGCAGTACCGACCGGATAATTCAGGAGGCATTTGACTGCGGCGACATTCTCCGCACCCACGTCATGCGCCCGACATGGCATTTTGTGACGCCGGAAGACATTCGCGGTATGTTGTTGCTGTCGGCAGAGCGCATCAAATCGTCATCCCGTTCGCGCGACAGGGATTTGGACATCACAGAGGCTCTTTACGACAAAACCAACCACGTTTTCCAACGTGCTTTGGAAGGCAATAAACACCTGACACGCAAGGAATTAATGGCGGCATTGGAAAGCGCAAACATCATGGTAGATTCGTCCCGCATGTACCATTTCACGATGCGGGCAGAATTGGATGCCATCGTGTGTAGCGGGGCGATGCAGGGGAAGGAGCAGACCTACGCCTTGCTGGACGAGCGCGCACCGGTCTCTTCGGTGCCATCGCGCGAGGAGGCATTGGCAAAACTGACTCACAGCTATTTCAGAAGCCACAGCCCCGCCACTTTGTCCGACTTTGCGTGGTGGTCGGGCTTGTCACAGACGGAGGCAAAAAAAGGCATGGAAGCCATAAAATCAGATTTGCAGGCAGCCGAAATAGACGGGCGAACCTATTGGTTGTCAAAGAGATACGAGGACGGAGCAACTCCAAAAAATTCGGAGTTGTTATTGCCGGCTTATGATGAATACATTATCGCCTACACCGACCGCACACCGGTACTCCCCGCCCCACACCTCAGCAAAGCCGTTTCGAGCAATGGTGTTTTCCGCCCGGTCATCGTGGTAAACGGGCAAGTTGTAGGGCTGTGGAAAAAATCACCTAACAAAAAGCAGGCGGTGTTGATGGATTATTTTTAATTCGTCACCCGCACCACGCTCTTCACGCCCTTAATTTTTTGCAAGCGGTTGATGATTTTGTTGAGATCGTCGGCACTGTGGACATCCACTTCGATGCGACCTTCAAAAAGTCCGCCGGTCGACTCAATGTGAAATTTGCGCACATTGGTGGAAAATTCGTAGGTAAGGGTGCGTGTGATGTCGTTAAGCATGCCTATCCGGTCGAGTCCGGTCAGTTGCAGGGTGCTTTGGAAGGAGAATTTTTGATAGCCCGCCCATTCGCAACTGACGATGCGGTCGCCAAACCGCGTTTTGAACGTCAACGCGGGCAGGCAAGAGTGTTTGTGGATTTCCAACAATCCGTCGTCGCGGATAAAACCAAACACATCATCGCCCGGAATAGGCTGACAGCAGGATTGGGTGAGGAAATTTTTCTGAAAATCCTCCTCTTTGAGGAGATAAGTTTGGTCTTTATCAATAGGCGGTGCTTTCGGTGCACCTTTTTTGTCGATTTTGTCGGTTTTATTGGTGTGAAAAGGGTTTTTCACATAGCGCATGATACTGTTTTTCGTTTTCTCTTTCAAAATTTTCTGCAAATTTTCGGGCAATTCAATTTGCTTTTCGGCAAGCGCGTAATACAGATTTTCCTTTTTCGGAAAAACGTAGTAGGCGCAAAATTTGTCCGACACTTGCGGCGTCACTTCTATACCCGCTTTGTTAAGGGCAATGGTCAGCATTTTTTCGCCCTCTTTCATCTTGTTGCGTTGCTGTTTTCGGAGAAACAACTCAATCCGCGTCTTCGCTTTGGCAGTCGTCACGAAACTCGTCCATTCCTCTTTGGGGTAGTGCGAGCGTGATGTCAAAATCTCTACCTGGTCGCCACTTTCGAGGCGGTGGCTGAGCGGCACCAAGGTGTGGTTGACTTTCGCGCCGATGCAATGGTCGCCCACATCGGTGTGAATTTCGTATGCAAAGTCCAGAGCAGTAGCATTTTGTGGCATCGTGCGCATATCTCCATGCGGCGTAAAAACGAATATCTCCGAACCGTAAAGATTCAGTTTGATGGTGTCCAAAAAATCCATCGCATTGGGGCTGGGTGCCTCCAAAATGTCCTGTATGCGTGCCAGCCAGTGGTCAAGTTCGTTTGTTTCTGCCGGTTCGTCGGGGTTTTCCTCCTTGTATTTCCAATGGGCGGCATAGCCTTTTTCGGCGATATTGTCCATTTTGTCGCTCCTGATTTGAATTTCAATCCAGAAGCCGTCGGGACCCATCACCGTGATGTGTAACGCCTGATAGCCATTCTCTTTGGGGTGGCTCAGCCAGTCGCGAATGCGGTCGGGACGCGGTTTGTAGAGGTCGGTAACTGCCGAATAAATGTCCCAGCACTGCTTTTTGACGTCCGTATCGCTCCGTGGTTCAAAGATGATGCGCGCGGCAAAAATGTCGTATACATCCTCGAAACCAATATTTTTGGCTTGCATCTTGTGCCAAATCGAATAAACCGATTTCGTGCGTGAGTGCATTTTGTATTGAACGCCTAACTCGTTGAGTTTGAGTTCTAAAGGATGTGCAAAACGGGCGTAAATGCGGTCGCGGTCGTCTGCCGTTGCCATCAACTTTTGCTCAATTTGTTTGTAGGCTTCGGGGTGTTCATACTTAAAACTCAAATCTTCCAACTCGGTTTTGATGGCAAAAAGCCCCAGTCGGTGCGCCATAGGGGCATAAAGATAGGTCGTTTCGCCGGCAATTTTGTATTGTTTGGCGGGCAGCATTGCGCCAAGTGTGCGCATATTATGCAACCGGTCTGCGATTTTTATCAGTATCACGCGAATATCATTGGACATGGTGAGCAACAATCGGCGCATATTCTCAGCCTGTGCAGAGGCTGCCTCGGCGAAAATGCCGCCCGAAATCTTGGTAAGTCCGTCCACCAACTGCGCAATTTTATCGCCAAACAAGTTGCGAATATCCTCCACCGTGTAATCCGTATCCTCCACCACATCGTGCAACAGCGCAGCCGCAATGGAAGTAGAGCCAAGCCCCATCTCATCAATCACAATCTGCGCCACAGCCAACGGATGCAGGATATAAGGCTCACCCGATCGCCGTTTAACGCCCCGGTGCGCCTGGTCAGCAAACTTGAAAGCCTTGTTGAGCACATCAAACTTCCGCCGATGATTGGAATGCGCATAGCTGTCCAGCAGCTGCTCGTAGGCTTGCTGCACCTGCTCGTCGTCGGTTACCATCCTGTCATTGTCCGCACTCATGTTGTCTGCATTCTCCTCAATCATTATACGTCGGCAAAACCGAATAATCCTTGCTATAGCGCAAATGTTGTTCGGCATAACCCTCTGTGTAGCTTACCTTTACGTCTGTGATGTTGCCTTCTTTGTCGTGTGTTGCTTCATATACGGGGTTTATGAAGCCTTTGTAGGGGGCTATTTTTAGCTTTTTGTAGCGGGCGCGGACTTCTGCGTGCAGTGTTGGGTCCACTTTCACACCGTAGGCTTCTACCAGGGTTTGGGCTGTTTGGTAGTCGCCGGTGGATTTCACGCGCTGCACTTCTGCCAAAAGTTGTCCGAAGAGGTTGCGCAATTTCGCGTAATCGTGGACTACTACCACTGTTTTGCCGTTTTCTTGCAACAATTCCACTACATTTTCGGCTTTGCCGTGGTCGAGCACCCAGTGGGCAATCATGGCGCGGTTGCGCATGTGGGCTTCTTCGATGCTTTTGCCTTCTTCGATGCGTGAGAGTTGGGTCATCAAGCCGTTCATCACGAATTTGTAATATTCGGCTTTGTGGGCATCCATGTTGGGCAATAATCCTAATTCCACCACTTTCGGGTCGGCTATGTAGTAGAGGGCGAACAGGTCGGCGCGGGCTTCTTCCCATGTGGAGCCGTAGGCTTTCAGGGCATCGGGGTCGACGCCCGGCAGGAGTTGTCCGGAGGCATGTCCGAGGCATTCGTGCATGGATGTGTGGAGGTTGTCGGTCACGGATCCGTAGTCTTCCATGCGCTTCTTTTCTTCGGGGCAGCACACAAATTCGTCCGCGAAGCCGCTGCCTGCCGCCGCCTTGTCGTAGGCTTCGGTGATGTTGGTGACGGTGACGGATTTGGAGCCGTATTCTTTGCGTATCCAGTTGGAATTGGGCAAGTTAATTCCGATTGGCGTGGTGGGGTAGCAGTCGCCGCCCAAAGTGGCTGCTGTGATGGCTTTGGCGGAGATGCCTTTCACTTTTTCTTTCTTAAACTGCTGTGCCACAGGCGAATTGTTTTCAAACCATTGCGCGTTTTCGCTCAGGATTTTCACCGATTTGGTCAGGCGAATATCCTGAAAATTTACCATCGCTTCCCAGCTGGCTTTGATGCCCAAAGCATCGCCATACGACTCTGTGAAGCCGTTTACATAATCCACCAGCGACTCGGTATCTTGCACCCAGGCAATCGCATATTCGTCATACGTTTTCAATGAACCGGTGTTGTAAAACGCTATCAATTTGGCAGTTGCCTGTTTTTGCGCCTCATTTTCGGCGTATTTCTGCGCCTCGTTCAGCCAATGCACCACCTTTTCGATACCGGCAGAATAAAGTCCGCCCACCTTATATACCTCCTCAACCAATTTGCCATCTTTTTTCACCAAACGGCTGTTCAATCCGTAAGCAACGGGCGACAGGTCTTTCGGATTTTTCATCGCTCCGTAGTATTTTTCCACCTCTGTTGCGGTTACGCCATCGCCGTAATAATTGTTCGCCGAAGCCACAATCACATCCACAGTGGGGTCTTGATTGACTTTTTTCGCCATCACATTGGGGTCAAACATCACCGGCACGATTTCCTTCAAAAACGCATCCACAGACTGCCCTTGACGGGTAGGAAGCTGTTCAGGAGCCAACTCGCACACAGCATCAATAAAAAACGTCTGCGAAAATTCAGGCAAGAATTTTTCTTCGCCATAGTGGTGATGAATCCCGTTTGAGAACCACACGCGCTTGGTGTAAACCTCAAACGCCTTGTAATCATCGGTTGCCGTGTCGCCCTTGTATGTGGCATAAATCGCCTCCAAAGTGCGGCGAATAGCCAAATTGTAGCGGTTGTTCTGGTCAAACAAGATGTCGCGACCCCATAAAGCCGCCTCTTGCAAGCAGTAGATATAAGCCTTCTGCTGAGCCGAAAGGCTGTCCCAATCCGTTACCTGATAGCGTAGAACGCCTAAATCGGCGAATTTCTCCACATTGTAATCAAACTCTGTTTGTTTCTCCTTGTCGCAGCATCCTGCGCACAACGTAGCTGTTGTCATCATTATTAAAAATATCTTTTGCATTGTGAGTAAAATTAAATTTGACGACAAAGGTACGAAATAGTTATGAGTTATGAGTTATGTTTGTTTCAGGGGCAGCAATATCGTGCCATGCAATTTCCTGAAGACCCCCCAAAAAATGTCAGCCGCTGTGTCGTTCAATTACAGCGGCTTCACAACCACTTTTTCTGCAAATTTCTCCCACGACAGGGCTGTTTTTTCCTGCCGGATAGCTGTGATGAACGAGTTGTGGTCGCTTGCAAATAATTTCCGGATGCCATCAGCAAGCGATTGTGCTGTTGGTTGGCAGACGATGCCTGTGCCGGCACCTGCAATGGCATCTTTCAATCCGCCTACATCCGTCGTTACTACCGGCACCTCAAAATGGTAGGCTACGGGTATCACACCGCTCTGGGTGGCTGATTTGTAGGGCAGCACGATGGTGTCGGCGGCAGAAAACAGGATGGGGATGTCGGCATCACCGATGTAGCGGTTGATGACCTTAATGCGCTCTGTGGCAGTTGATTGGTCAATTTGCTTTTGGTATTTGTCGAATGAGCCGTAACTTTCGCCCGCTATAATTAGTTGATACTCATCGTCTAACACATTCATTGCCTCAATCAGCAAGTCCAAGCCTTTGTAGTCGCGGATTAAGCCGAAAAACAGTAGCGTTTTTTTTTCCGAATGGATGCCCAATTTCGTCCGTGCTTGCTTGACATCCATTTTTTCGCCATAGTGGTCGTAGAGCGGATGCGGTGTTTGACAAAATTGGGCATTGGGTTTCAGCCGGAGCAAATCGTTTTTCACAATGTCGCTCATGACCATGAAATAGTCGCATTGCTTGAAAAACAGGCGGGCCAAGGGCTTGTCAAAGAATTTGGGCTCGTGGGGGATGGCGTTGTGTAACAATCCGATTACTTTTGTTTTTTTTCTCAGTCGTTTAGCCACGTAGGTATAAGCCGGTGCAAAAAACGACATCCAATAGGCGATAATCAGCATATCAGGTTGAAATTTTTCAATGGCTTTGACCGTTTTGTGGTAGGAAATCGGCTGTATGCTGTCCAAAACGCGCTCAACAGGCACGATTTTCGCATTATTTTCAGCCTCTACAAATTGCGTTTTGCCGGGGAAAAGCATTGCCGGATATAACCGTGCGAATGAAAATACTTTTACCGCGTGATTTTGCGCGTTCAGCACATCGTAGAGCCTCCCGCTAAACTGCGCAATGCCGCCGCGATAGGGATAAAATGGGGATAGAATGGCTATTTTCATAAATCTATTTTCATAAATGTTGCGCAAATGTCAATAAATCCGGCTCTCGTGTGTAGTGTCCTTCATCTGCGTTTTCGCCCACGAGAACCGTCTGCATGCCCGTATTTTCGCCAAACTGCATGTCGGAAAGGCTGTTGCCTACCATAATGCTCTCGGAGAAAAGGACTTCGGGGAAATCTTTTACGGCTTGCACTGCCATGCCTATGTTGGGCTTGCGGTTGGGTGAGTCATCGTTTATGTCGGTGCAGGTGTAAATTTTGTCGATGCGTCCACCGGCGGCTGTGATGCGTTGCAGCATCCACAAATGAATCTCGTCCAATGCTTCGCGTGTCATCACACCTTTGCCAACGCCTCGCTGGTTAGTAACAATGAAAATGCGGTTGAAATGCTGATTTAGCATAGCTAATGCCTCTAAAACATGCGGTAGAAAGACAAAATCATCGCGTGTTTTCACATAATCACCGGGGCGTTCCTGATTAATTACACCGTCACGATCTAGAAATAATGCTGTGCCAAGGATCTTTGTCATCTTCCGGTTTGTTAAAGAACGTTTGCGCCATTTCGTAATCTTCCGGCACGCCGATGTCGATGAAATAGCGCGAATCCATCCAAACCAATCTCGAAAAACGTATCGCCATTGACGACAATCGCATAATCGCCCTGCACCGCCGAAAATGCTTTTTTAATGGCTCCACCGGTGCCTAAGGGCGAACTTTCGATGCTGTTCACCACCTCAAACGGCAACTGAAGCGTAGCCACCCACGCCTCCACAATTTCATGCTTGTAGCCCAAGGCAAGCACCACCCTGTCGGGCTTACTGGGAATCAGATACTGAAAAAGATAGTGCAAAAACGGCTTCTCGTCCACCGGTGCCATACATTTAGGTACATCGCTGACAACCGATTGCAACCGACTGCCGATACCTCCCGCTAAAATAATTACTTCCATTATTTAAATATTCCATGTAAAAAGTCCGTCTTTCACAAACCGGTAGAGATAAAACTGCCCGCCAAAGCGTTCGAGGGCTTTCATGACCCTGAATTTCTTGTTGTTGGGGCAATAAAACAGCATGAAACCGCCGCCTCCGGCTCCGGAAATGCGTCCGCCGCTTGCTCCGGCTTGTTTTGCCGCTTCGTAAATTTCGTCCAACAGGGGGTTGGAAACGTTGGTTGCCATTTGTCTTTTATAGGCAAAGCCTTCGTCAAAAATTTCGCCTATGCGGTCGATTTTGCCCGTCAGGAGTGCTTCTTTCATCTCTTGTGCCTGTGCTTTGATTTTGTGCATCGCCTCCACAGAGTTTGTGTTGTGAGTTGTCACGTTTTTTTGCTGCTCTGCGATGATGTCTGACGACACATGGGTAGTTTGCGTGAAATACAGCAGCAAATTATTTTCCAACTCGTGCAAGTGCGGTTTGTCGATACGCAACGGATTGACTATCACTTTGTTGCCTTCGTAAAACTCCATATAATTGACCCCGCCGAACGTGGCGGCATATTGGTCTTGCTTGCCACCGGCCATTTGCAAATCCTGCCGCTCAATGTTGACATACGCATACAGCGAAATGGTCGCGTTCAAAATCGCCCCTCCGTACAAGTCGGAGTAAGGGCTGACATCCGAACCGCCGCCCGCCAGCCCGATGCGCAAGGGGGCTTTGCTTCTATATAGTTTGTAATTCATAAGTTGTGTGTCGCTACGTTTTTTCTCTCTTAGTTTGAGGTGCAAAGGTAGTGCTTTTTTTCGGTTATACAAAAAAATAGCGTACTCTGTAGCCCGCAATGACAAAGCCTTTCAATCACTCAACTTCGCACTCAAAAAAGAGCGATTCAGCCGCGCTATATTGCTGATACTCACGCCTTTGGGACATTCAAGTTCGCAGGCGCGGGTGTTGGTGCAATTGCCGAAGCCGAGTTCGTCCATCTTGGCGACCATCTTTTTGGCGCGATTTTTGGCTTCCACTTTGCCTTGCGGAAGCAGTGCCAACTGACTCACTTTTGCCGACACGAACAGCATCGCCGAACCGTTTTTGCAAGCTGCCACACAAGCTCCACAACCAATACAGCTGGCTGCATCCATCGCTTCGTCGGCGGCAATTTTGGAAATTGGAATCGCGTTGGCATCGGGCACACCGCCTGTGTTCACGCTCACGAAGCCGCCTGCTTGCATGATTTTGTCGAACGCCTGACGGTCAACCATCAAGTCGCGCACCACAGGGAAGGCAGCCGAACGCCACGGCTCCACCGTAATCGTTTCGCCATTTTTGAAGTGGCGCATGTGAAGCTGGCAGGTCGTTATCAGGTCGTCGGGACCGTGCGGATGCCCGTTGACATACAGCGAGCACATCCCGCAAATACCTTCGCGGCAGTCGTTGTCAAACACCACCGGCTCCTGCTTGTCGCGAATCAACTGTTCGTTCAAGATGTCGAGCATCTCCAAAAAGGACGTGCCGCCGGAGATGTTCTGCAATTTGTAAGTCTCAAAATGCCCCTTCGCCTTGGGACCCTGCTGACGCCAAATGCGCACTTTTACATTTATATCTTTATCCATAACTATTATTTTTATTGTCATTGCGGGCTTGACCCGCAATCCCCTCAAAAATAGAGTGCTCTCCGTTTCAGGGGATGGCGGGTCAAGCCCGCCATGACAGGATTTTTTACGATTTATAATTTCTCTGTTGTCTCACCACAAACTCATAATCCAATTGCTCCTTCACCAGCTCCGGCGTTTTATCATCGCCCTGATATTCCCAGCAGGAGGCATACGCGAAGTTTTCGTCGTCGCGGAGGGCTTCTCCTTCGGGGGTTTGATATTCTTCGCGGAGGTGTCCGCCGCAGGATTCGTTGCGGTTTAAGCCGTCCAATGCCATCAGTTCGCCTATGTCGAAGAAGTCGGCTACGCGCAGGGCTTTTTCCAACTCCGTGTTCAGGGTGTTGGGTTCGCCGGGGATGAACACGTCTGCCCAAAATTCTTTTTTCAATGCCTTGATTTCTTTCAATGCCGTTTCCAACGACTCTTTGGTGCGCCCCATGCCCACATTGTTCCACATGATGTGACCCAATGCTTTGTGGAACGAATCCACCGAGCGGTTGCCTTGTATGCTCATCAATTTGGCTATTTTGCTTTCCACAGCCTGCTCTGCTGCCTCAAATTCGGGACGTTCCACGCTGAAACGGGGTACGGCAATTTGGTCTGCCAAATAGTTTTGAATGGTGTAGGGCAATACGAAATAGCCGTCTGCCAGTCCCTGCATCAATGCCGAAGCCCCCAAGCGGTTGGCACCGTGGTCGGAGAAATTTGCCTCGCCTATCGCGAAACAGCCCTGCACGGTGGTCATCAATTCATAATCAACCCACAAGCCACCCATCGTGTAGTGGATGGCGGGAAATATCATCATCGGCGTTTTGTAAGGATTTTCGTCCGTGATTTTTTCGTACATCTGGAAAAGGTTGCCGTAGCGCGCCTCTACCGTCTTCAAACCCAAACGGTTGATAGCCTCCGAAAAGTCCAAATAAACCGCCAAGCCTGTGTTATTGACACCATATCCGGCATCGCAACGCTCTTTGGCAGCGCGAGAAGCCACATCGCGCGGCACCAAATTTCCGAATGCCGGATAGCGGCGTTCCAGATAGTAGTCGCGGTCTTCTTCGGGGATTGCCGTGGGCTTCAGAGTCCCTGCCTGAATAGCTTGGGCATCTTCGAGTTTTTTCGGCACCCAGATACGCCCATCGTTGCGCAACGATTCGGACATCAGGGTCAGTTTCGACTGAAATTCGCCGTGCACGGGAATACAAGTCGGGTGGATTTGTGCAAACGCCGGATTAGCAAACAACGCCCCTTTGCGGTAGCACTGCATCGCAGCTGAGCCGTTGCTGTTCATCGCGTTGGTGGAGAGAAAAAACGTGTTTCCGTAGCCTCCTGAACCAATTACAACGGCATGAGCAGCAAAACGTTCGATTTTTCCGGTCACCAAATTGCGGGCGATGATGCCGCGAGCGCGACCGTCAATCACCACCAAGTCCAACATCTCGTAACGGGTGTAAAGTTTCACCGAGCCTTTGCCAACTTGCCGACTGAGAGCGGAATAGGCTCCGAGCAACAATTGCTGACCGGTTTGCCCTTTGGCATAAAAAGTGCGCGACACCTGAGCACCCCCAAATGAGCGATTGTCGAGCAATCCGCCATATTCACGGGCGAAAGGAACCCCCTGTGCCACACATTGGTCGATAATACTGTTCGACACCTCCGCCAAACGATAGACATTGGCTTCACGGGCACGGTAGTCGCCGCCCTTGATGGTGTCGTAAAACAGACGGTAAACCGAGTCGCCATCATTTTGATAATTTTTTGCTGCATTGATACCTCCCTGAGCAGCAATGGAATGTGCCCGCCGCGGCGAGTCCTGAATACAGAAATTCAGCACATTGAAACCCAGTTCGCCCAGCGAAGCGGCAGCCGAAGCACCCGCCAAGCCGGTGCCCACCACAATCACGTCCAAGCGGCGTTTGTTAGCAGGATTCACCAATTTCTGGTGGTCCTTATAATTTGTCCATTTTTCGGCAAGCTGTCCCGCCGGAATTTTTGCTTCTAATTTTGTCATATCTTTCTAATTATAAATTATGAATTATTTGTCATTGCGGGCTTGACCCGCAATCCCTTGTATAATCAGGGGATGGGGGGTCAAGCCCGCCATGACATTTTTAAACTATTGTCATTGTGCCATTTAACAAACTTTGCAACCCAAAATACACAGGGCATATTGCGAAGCCTATCGCGATGACCGTTG
>NZ_BBRU01000056.1:0-1126 GCF_001431085.1 Candidatus Symbiothrix dinenymphae | reverse complement strand
TCCACGCCCATCATCCCGCTATTTATCCGCAACAACGAAAAAACGTTCGCCATCACAAAAGAATTGTTCGACCGGGGCATATTCGTCAATCCGGTAGTGTCGCCGGCAGTAGCCCCCGCCGACACGCTCATCCGCTTCTCGCTAATGGCAACACACACATTTGCGCAGCTGGATTTTGCGCTGGATACGATAGAGAAAGTGCTAAGAAAAGCAGGGGTTTTGAATGGTGAAACATAAATGATACAGCTATGAACATCTCATATAATTGGTTAAAAGAGTATTTGAAATTCGACTGGACTCCGGCGCAGTTGTCGGATGCCCTCACGTCGATTGGCTTGGAAACGGGCGGCATTGAGGAAGTGGAAACCATCAAAGGCGGGCTTAAAGGCTTGGTCATCGGGCATGTACTGACCTGCATCGACCATCCCAACTCCGACCATCTGCACGTTACAACGGTGGATTTGGGCTCGGGCGAGCCTCAACAAATCGTCTGCGGCGCACCCAATGTGGCGGCAGGACAAAAAGTGGTGGTCGCCACCATCGGCACCACGCTTTACTCCGGCAACGAGTCGTTCACCATCAAAAAATCGAAAATTCGCGGCGCACGGACGGGAATTTGGGGAGTTCGGCAGACTTCACGGCACTGTTTTTGGCTGCCTTCAAAATCGCGTTCCAATTCAATTCCGCAAAAAAGACCTCTGCCGCTATGTCAAACGCCTTCGTAACCGTCTTTTTCAGCACGCCCAACTTGCCCAGCGGCTTGCCCCCAAGATTTTCAATGAGCAACCCCGAAGCAAAAACAGCATCGCTAAACGGCTTGTAAAACACCTTTTGCGCAGAAAGCCCCAACCGCAACAACACATTTTCAACGTAGGCTTTCAACTCATAAACCGAAGAATCTTCCGCCGGACGCAACCAATTAGCATTCAAAGAACGCCCCGTAAGCCACAATCCCAATGTGAATGTTTCACTAAAAAGTTTGTCATTGCAGGCTTGAACATTGTCATTGCGGGCTTGAACACCGTCATTGCGGGCTTGACCCGCAATCCCCTGTTTTACATTGCTCTCTTGCCCAACATCCGACTCCTTTTCAGGGGATTGCGGGTCAAGCCCGCCATGACGATAG
>NZ_BBRU01000055.1:0-1132 GCF_001431085.1 Candidatus Symbiothrix dinenymphae | reverse complement strand
TTTGTGAGCCCCACCCCCCGCCCAGAGGCTGTTAGCCCCACCGTAACGGGCCCGGGAATAACCGTAAAAGAAGCGCGGGGGGATTCGGACACTGTGCGCGCGCCAGAAACCGCCGGTAATACCCATATCGGCATAGAAGCGCGGCTCCCGGTCTAAATAGAGCTTAATGGTGGGTTCGTTGTGCTGCAGGAAACCGAGAAATTCTTTGGTTAGTGTTGTGTCCGGCGTACGCGTGATGCTATACATGCTGTCGCGGTTGAACGTGCGGTCTGCATCCAAAGGAAGTCCGTGTTTGGTATAAAACCTTTCTACCATTTTAAAGGTAGCTCCCAACACATTTCGGGAGTAAGACCGATTGTTGGTATTACCAATAAAGGTGTTAGGCAGCACAATGTTGGCATCAGCAGCCACTAAAGATTCTCCGGTGAGACTGGCGGGACTGATATTGGACTGTCCCCATATCAGTTCCTTGTTCCACGGATCAGTGATAACCCATCTCAAATCATAGAGTGTCTGTAGTCTGGGATTTAATCTCATATCGCTAAGGTCGTCCGTCCACATGCGTTTGTCGTATTTGTACAACTCCACTCCGTTTGCCACGCAGAGCGTAATGGCTGCATCTACGGCTTCTTCTGCATCTTTCCATTTGTCTTTTGTGGTGGCGGCGTTATCCTGCGGGAAAAACGGCTTCCCGTCACTATCGTAGAAATCGAAGTAATCAGTGTTGCCGCTGTAGAACGGGCTTGCTCTGTAGAGAAGCACCCGCGCCTTGATAGCTGCTGCCGCCAATCGGTCTACCTGTCCGAGGTCATTGCCTTCCTTTTTCAACATAAGAGCCGGAATAGCTTCATCCATCGTCCGGATGATATAGCCAAAACAGTCGTCTATTTTGCTACGCATCACAAACTGACTCTGCGGCTCGGCGTCCGGTGAAGCCGCCGCGTCCATGATAGCGATGGGACCGTACTGCCGCAACAGCAGAAAGTGATAATACGCTTTCAGAAACTTTACCTGCGCTTTCCAATCGGCTGTTTCTTCGCTTTTCATGTCATGCACCCCGTCTATCCGTTCAATGAAGAGATTGCAGACATTGATGCCCTCATACAGGTTATTTCCCAGACCGGTGTAGGGG
>NZ_BBRU01000054.1:0-1140 GCF_001431085.1 Candidatus Symbiothrix dinenymphae | reverse complement strand
CGGCTACCGTGTTTATCGGAGCAATCGCCCTGATTTTGAGTTTATTCTCGTCACGTCCACCATGATTGCCGACACTTTTTTTACGGATTCCGTCAATCTGAAAACCCTGACCAAACAGGTCTATTACCGGCTTCGGGCAGAAGATTTGCGACTTAATCAATCGGCACTGAGTGCTGTTTTGGAATTGAAACGTCCGGACATTATTCCGCCCGTATCGCCTGTGATTCAAGGCGTTGCAGAAAAGAAAAACGCTTTTGTAATAACTTGGTTCAACAGTTCCAGCGATGATGTGGTGCGGCATCATGTTTATAAAAAAGAGGTCGCCGACACGACTTTTCAACTCCTGACAAGCATCGAAAAACGTCCTAAAAAAGTACCTGAAAAGCAATCAACCTATCAAGACAATAGCGTACAGGCAGGGGAAACGTATATCTATCAAGTGCGAGCCGAAGACGACAGCGGGCTATTTTCCGAGCCGTCCACTCCGGTGCAAAAAAAGGCACCCGGCGAAAAAAGTGACGAAATCAGATTAAAAAAGCGGGAAGTGGATGGCGAAGTGACACTGACATGGACAATCAAGACGGAAAAGAAAGTCGAACGGATTTTGATTTACAAAGCCACCGCCAAACAGTTCGTGACCGGCAAGCGAATAGGGCGAAAACTGCATGGAGGTATAGCCTGCATACACTTTCACCCACTTGTAGGACGGCGAAATGGAAAACCGGTTGAACGGCAACGAGGCATCTTTGCTCAATTCCTGATTGGTGTAGGCAAAGGACAACGGAATATCGACCACACCAAAAAAGTTCAGATTGAGGTTTCCCGCCAAAAAGAGCGAATAAGGGTTGGTTGCCGTGGAATCGCCGGGCGTAATAGTCGCAATCTGATTTGCCGAAACACCACCATTAACAGCGAGGATAGGTGCGTTAATCATCGCCTCAATGTCTTGAGCAACAGCCTTAGCCGCAAAAAGCAAGATTGCCAGAAAAATTACGCCTTTTTGTTTCATCGGTTAATAATTTGCATTTCATTTGTTAATAATTTGTGTTTATTGTTCTCTAATTTCTATGAAAACCCTATGTAGCACTCACCTCGTTGCTTAAGCTCGAATATGTCCCATCATCGTAGAGAACTTTTATC
>NZ_BBRU01000053.1:0-892 GCF_001431085.1 Candidatus Symbiothrix dinenymphae | reverse complement strand
TCGGTGACGAAGGAGATAATTCAGTTGAACCATTACACAACATCCAATGGCACAACCGATTTGTTGGCATCCGATGCCGAAAAGATGTATATAAAAGCGCCTGCGGGTGTTTGTGCGCAATTAACCATTGATATTGAGGCGATTAAGGCAAAAATGGGCACTCGCAAACTCAGCATTGTGAACCTTGCAATTGAGGCTGTGCCGAAGGAATATTCGCCGAATTTCAGTTTTGGTTTTCCGGCATTGGGCACGGTGAACATGCTCAATACGACCCGAGCCAAATTGGTGTTGCTTGAAAAGGACTCGGTGCAGACGTTCTTTGAGGAGAGCAAAACCGCCGACAATATCAGCTACTACTTTGCCATGTTCAATTCAACAGCGTATGCCTATCAATATTCCAATATTGCGAATGTAGTGCAAAAAGCCATCGACAACGGTTTATCCACGCTGGAGTTGCGGCTGATACCGGTGCAAGTGTCCTATGTACTCGAATCATCGTATTACAGCACCTCCTACACCGATTATGCCACAGCAAACTACCTCGCACCCTCCGCAGTAACGCTGAAAAAAGACAACATCAATATCAGGGTAGTCGCTTCGGATGTGAAATAATAGTGTGTCCTCGTCGATTAGTGAAATTTTATTTGACTTAAATCGTTTGCAAATTGACGCACTCCTTTTTGGATTTTTCTCGTTGTTTGCAATCGCGGACGCTTAGAGCCTGACGAATAGTGCCAAAGTTGTTTTTGACCAACTCCGGTAATTTGTTCCAAGCCTGATTTTGAAAGAATTCCGGAATAATAATTCAAAAACGAGCTTAAGTCATATTCAAAATCAAACTCCAATTCAGGCGTTGATTTACCTTCCTTGGCTCTCATCTTTTTCTTCATCG
>NZ_BBRU01000052.1:0-1152 GCF_001431085.1 Candidatus Symbiothrix dinenymphae | reverse complement strand
TTACTATCTGCATCGGCTTGACTAATGGTAGATGTGTGGTTCCCCGCCGCAACAATATAAGTTACCTGTGAACCGATGTATTCTGGGTCACAATTATTTCTGGTAAATGTGCCGGTTACCCCTAAATTTTTAATGGTGCTATTCGAAATACGACCAAACACCCCATTAAAAGCATAAGAAGCAGTGATATTCACATTCACTTCATGTCCCCAACCATCAAATTTACCCATAAAAGGCGAACCGGCATTAGTACCAATGATAGTTGTAATACCCGTCAAATCTTCTGTTAACACAAAATACTTGTCCTGATAATTATTCCAGCCATTATTGACCTGTGCCGCCACAGCGTCCCAATCAGCTTTGGAGGTAATGAGATAGGGGTCGGCAGATGTGCCCGAACCGCCGCCGAATGTCGGTGTCTGTGCCACCGCTGTGCTGCCCGCAAATAAAGCGAGTAGCGTAAGTAAAAATATCTTTTTCATAACAAAACTTGTTAGTAACTTGTTTATAACTTTTAATAATCGGCTGCAAAGGTACGAAAAAGTTATGAGTTATGAGTTATGAGCTTTTTTTGAAAAAATTATGCCACCAACGCATTCAGCGACCGTGCTAATTCTCCCAAGTCGTTGATATTTAGCATTTTGGAATCTTTGCCGTACATGTATTGGCAATCGGCGAAGGTGGTTTTTATTTCTTCCATGCGCCATTTTTCGGATACTATGAAGTAGGACAGCACTTGGATGCCTTTGCGTTTCATGCGCAACACCTCATCGTGGACGTGCTCTATTGCCGGTTTGCCTTCGTAGGTGCAGTTTTCGTCGAGGATGAAGCAGGGCATGCCGTCGTAGAAATTGACGAAGTAGTTTTCGGAATTTTCGGTGGCGTTGCGCTCAATCAAATCGGTGATGACGGAGTAGCACAGCCCTTCGGGCGTGGCGGCGGATGCTTTCAAAAAAGGAAATAACTGCTTGATTTTGCTGATTTTGTCGTGCTTGCTATCGTAGGCGACCAACACCAACGGCAGTCGCGACCCATCCGACACCACTTGGTAGCGAAACGAGATGGTGACGTTGATGTTTTTGATTAGATACCCCGCCTGAGCAATTGCAACGGCTGTTTTCAGGCTTTTCAAAAAGCAAGTCCCCGCCATGG
>NZ_BBRU01000051.1:0-1153 GCF_001431085.1 Candidatus Symbiothrix dinenymphae | reverse complement strand
ACCCTAAATCTGTGAAAGGGTAACCATAAATGTCATAATCTTTCACTTCACGTTTAGGCTTATCCAAAAGCACGAGCAAATCCCAATCCGATTCCGGACGCTCATCGCCGCGTGCCTGTGAGCCGAACAAAATCAATTTGTCGTTTGGCATTATTTGCCGTTTCAATGCCTGAATTTCTTTGAATATCTGCTGATTCATAGCGTCTAATATTTTTGTGCAAAGTTAAACAAAATTTTTAATATACATGTTCAAGAGCAATCCCAATTCCGACACCGAACACTCGTCAATGAACTCACCGGCAGAGGAATACACCCGCTCGCTTTCTATCAAGTTACGCAAAAAAAGCACATCCACCACATATTAGTCACTAATGTGTACCAAATCTGTCTATATCTGCACAACAAAACTTGACCAACAAAAAAAACTCATAACTCATAACTCATAACTCATAACTCATAACTCATAACTTTTTCGTACCTTTGCGCCGTCTTATGAAAATAATACAGCTCATAGACGAGTTAGAGGCGTTTGCGCCACTCTCCTTGCAAGATGAATGGGACAATTCGGGGTTGCAAGTGGGTGATGTGGAACAGACTGCCGGAGGGGTGCTTCTCTGTTTGGATGTGACAGAAGATGTGCTCGATGAGGCTATTGAGCTGGGTTGCAACCTGATAATTTCGCATCACCCCCTGCTGTTCAAGCCTTTACGCTCCATTTCCGACCAAACCTACATCGAACGTTGCGTAGTGAAAGCCTGCAAAAACAATCTCGTCATCTATGCCGCCCACACCAACTTAGACAACGCTCATGGCGGTGTCAATTTCCACTTGGCAGAAAAAATCGGTCTGCAAGAGGTGCAAATCCTGCGCCCTCACGCGGGTGTTATTGCAGGCTTGACCGACAATCCAACCGGTTCCGGCGTGGTTGGCACATTGCTTGCCGAAGAGGACGAGGAGTCATTTTTGCAACGCATCAAAGACATTTTTCATTTGAACTGTCTGAAATATTCGCCTTTGACGGGCAAAAAGATAAGCAAAGTCGCCATTTGCGGCGGCGGAGGTGCCTTTCTGCTCCCCGATGCCATCGCTTGCGGCGCGGACGCTTTCTTGACGGGCGAAGCCAAATACAATCATTATTATGATGTGGAAAATC
>NZ_BBRU01000050.1:0-1159 GCF_001431085.1 Candidatus Symbiothrix dinenymphae | reverse complement strand
GAGGCTATTTGGCGCAGGAGCATTTGAATGAGTTTGGGTTAATAAATTTGAATGCGCGAATATATGACCCTGCTTTGGGGCGGTTTATGGAGATGGATCCTTATGTGCAGATGCCGGATTTTACGCAGTCATATAATCGGTATGCTTATGGGTTGAATAATCCGTTGCTGTATAGTGACCCTGGTGGACAATTATTTGGAATTGATGATTTGCTCTTGTTTACCATTGGTGCCGCATTGATTGGCTCTTATGTGGGAGCGTCCATAAAAGGCGGCTCTTGGAATCCGGCTAAATGGGAAGGCAATTGGTGGCAAGGAGCTCTATGGGGTGGGCTTGCCGGTGCTGTGGTCGGAGCGGGAATAGGATCTGTTTGGATGGCAGGAGGAAGTATAAGTTTCGGAGTTTCTGCATACGGATTGAATACAGTAGAGTTAATTTCTTTTTCAGCAGCCTCGGCTTCAACAGGTGGCGGAGTAACGATGACTATCGGAGGTGGTTTAGGATTGGGAAGTGCACTATCTTATACTTTTGGAAGAAAAAAAGAAGAACAGATGCCTGAAATATATAAAGGAGATAATATTTTAGCAGAAAAAGCATATTCTGGAGGATCTCTTTCTGAGGTAACAATAACAGCACCCTATTCCAGCGATAAGTTTTTTGGAGTTAATGTTCGATATTGGGGTGTCGCAGGATATCATTCGTACGCTGGTGGAGCAATAAATACAACAAAAGATTTTTTTGAAGGATATAAAAGCAAGGGGTTAGACAGCTATGAAGGACGATTACTTATGCATGAATATGGACACTATTTACAATTGCAAGAAGGGAATCCCGCTTGGTACTATTTAGGTGTTGCCCCAACTATTATGTATAATGTTCATACCATGTCGAGGCAACAATATAACAATTCTTGGACAGAAGTGCAAGCTAATACGCTATCTTATTATTACTTTGGACGCCCTCCATTTTGGAATTTTAACGAATACCCAATCCAGAATAAGTATGTGAGTCCACAATATATTAGAAGAAATTGGATAAAAGGAGGATATTAAAATGAATATACTACGAGATATATTAAAAGTATTTTTAGGGCTGTTGATTGCTGCCGCTATTTTTTTTATAGTGTTTGTCTTTTTGCTATTTTTTATCGGTATGGATA
>NZ_BBRU01000049.1:0-1156 GCF_001431085.1 Candidatus Symbiothrix dinenymphae | reverse complement strand
CCATCACTCCGTACAAGTATGAGGATGACAATTTTACCATCCAGGTACCCAGTCAGTTTTTCTACGAATTTTTGGAAGAACACTATGCCGATATTATTTACAGGGCATTGGCACGTGTGTCCGAAAATCCCAATATCAACTTGGTTTATCGGGCGGTCGTGGATAGTTCCAGTCCGAGATCGCGTGTGACACTTCCGAGTGAACGTTTGGAGAGGCCGGACCCTCGAAAGATGGCAAAACATCTCAATCAATCGCCTGATGATTTTGCGGCATGGGAACCAAATATCAATCCACATCTGAGGTTTAACAACTATTTTGAAGGCTCGAGCAACAAAGCAGCCCGCACCATCGCGCTCAAAGTGGCTCAGGCACCGGCTAAAGACTTCAATCCTTATTTTATATTTGGGGCGTGCGGTGTTGGCAAGACGCATTTATGTCACGCGATAGGCAATCAGATATTGGAATCGCAACCGCAGAAGAAGGTGCTGTATATTTCGGCACACTTGTTTCAGGTACAATTTTCTGATGCTAAACTCAAAAATACCAGCAACGATTTTGTGCATTTCTATCAAGGTGTTGATGTGCTGATTTTGGATGATATTCACGAATTGGCGGGCAAACCCAAGACACAAGACGCTTTTTTTCACATTTTTAACCACCTGACGTTGATTGGAAAACAAATTATTTTTACCGGCGACAAGGCTCCGGCACAAATTCAAGGCTTGGAAGAACGTTTGCTGACCCGTTTGTCTTCGGGGCTAACGCTCGAACTTCAAAAACCGGATTTGGAACTTCGCAAGAAAATTCTCTGCAATAAAATTAAGCAGGACGGATTGAGCATTTCGGATGACACTATTGACTACATCGCCAAAAATGTGACCGACCACGTCCGCAATTTGGAAGGTATCATCACTTCATTAGTCGCTCATTCGCTGGTTTATCAGTGCAAAGTGGATTTGGAATTAGCGAAACGCATTGTGGAGCAAACAAATAATGTGCAAAAGAAGCAAATCACCTTGGAAAAAATTCAAGATGTGGTGAGCAACTACTTCAAAGTGAACATCAGCGATATTCATTCCCGGTCGCGCAAACGCGAAATCGTTCAAGCGCGTCAAGTGGCGATGTTTTTGGCAAAAATGCACACAGAATACTCATT
>NZ_BBRU01000048.1:0-1166 GCF_001431085.1 Candidatus Symbiothrix dinenymphae | reverse complement strand
CGATATATCTATAACTTTTATAATGGCGACCGCCTTATCTATGTGCTCACTTTCGAAAACATCGAAGGCAAGTGGCTGTTGATTGACTTTCAGTTGGGGGAGGATTAAAAATTAAATAATTGAAATAAAAATGAAAACAACAAAAATTTTACTGTTATCCGCCGCGAGCCTGCTGATGCTCGCCGGATGCAACAACAAAAAAGGCGGTGCGAACACCGCAGATGCTCAGGAATGTCACGATGAATTTATCAAAACAATTGATGACCATCAGTTTACCGCATTGGGCTTGGCTTGCCGCAACGGAAATTTGGATAAAGTGAAGGAATTGATGCAGAAGGGAGCCTGCACAACCGGTTGTATGGGCGATGATACATTTGAGTACGGTGCTTTATGTGTGTCCGTCTGGTTCGGGAAACCTAAAGTTGTGGAATATCTGATTCAACAAGGCGAAGACGTAAAAACGGTTTATGGCGAAAGCGGCACCACTCTCCTTTCTATGGCCTGCCTGAATGACGACAAGGCGGTGGCTCTCAAAATGGCTGAACTCCTGATTAAGGCAGGGGCAAGCGTACAAGCAGTGCCTAATTTTGACGGCAACTATAATTGCGTTCCGCTACATTATGCAGCAGAAAAAAACAATCTCCCATTAGTAAAATTATTGGTGAAGCAGGGTGCTGATATTCACATAAAAAACGGCGAAGGCATGACCATTTTTCAAATGGCGGACGATTGGGAGCATCTGGATGCAGATATGAAGGAATATATCCGCAGTCTCCGGAAATGAAAATTGAGCGATAAAAATATTTTTAAATTTGGTGCGAAAAAAGTTTTTGTAACAAAATTTTTCGTATCTTTGTCGCCCCAAAACAGAAAGGAGAGGTGCTCGAGTGGTTTAAGAGGTACGCTTGGAAAGCGTATGTGCGGCAAAACTGCACCGGGGGTTCGAATCCCTTCTTCTCCGCCAAACGGATAGTTGGATTTTGGATGTTTCAATTTTTTTATCTACCTTTGTCCCGCTTTTAGAGAGAAAAGATAATTTAAAAAAGATATAAAGTTATAATGAAGTCGCATGTAAGTATATGGAATCAATGCTTGAAGATTATCAGAGATAATGTTTCTGAGAATGTTTTTGACACATGGTTTATCCCCATCACTCCGTACAAGTA
>NZ_BBRU01000047.1:0-1166 GCF_001431085.1 Candidatus Symbiothrix dinenymphae | reverse complement strand
AAGGACGGAATTAATTGGTCTGAGCCTACAATCGTTCTCGCTCCCAATCCCGACTCAGGTTGGGAAAATGAAATCAATCGCCCCTCCGTTATTAAGCGGGACGGCGTGTATCATCTTTGGTACACCGGTCAGGTTTGGTACAACGATTGGTCGAAAAGCGGCTCGTGGATTGGTTACGCAACGAGTACCGACGGCATTCACTTTGAAAGGAAATCGGACAAACCCGTTTTAGTGCCGGAAAAAGGCTGGGAAAAAGAACATGCCGTGATGTGTCCGAACGTCGAATGGGATGCCGATACCAAACTTTTCACGATGTGGTACTCCGGCGGAGAGATATACGAACCGAACGCTATCGGCTACGCAACAAGCCCGGATGGTCTTGTGTGGACGAAATACAAAAATAATCCCATCTTTTCGTGTGATAAAAACACCGAGTGGGAGCATCATAAAGTTGCCGGCGGGCATGTTTTCAAACACAACGATTGGTACTTAATGTTCTACATAGGTTACGAAAACGAACATCTTGCCCGCATCGGCATTGCCCGGTCGAAGGACGGCATTACGAATTGGGAACGGCTACCGACGAATCCGATTGTTTCGCCAACCCAAGACGGCTGGGATGCTGAGGCCTGCTATAAACCGTTCGTCATTTACGATGCAAAAGAGAAAAAATGGCGGCTGTGGTACAACGGTCGCACCGGAAATCTGGAGCGAATCGGACTTGTATTTCTTGACGGAGAGGACTTGGGTTTTCCTAAACATTAAAAATAAATTAGAGAATTAAAAAATGAAAAATAGCATCATTCTATTCTTGTTGACATTGTATTGTCTTACAGGATTTTCGCAAACGAAAGGCAGCGGTTATCCCATCGACCCCGTACCGTTTACGTCGGTAAAAGTGACCGACCAATTCTGGGGACAACGCTTAAACGCCAGCCGTGAGGTAACTATCCCTTTGGCATTCGGCAAATGTGAAGAAACGGGGCGGTATGAAAATTTCCACAAGGCAGCCCATCCAAGCCCCGACTATAAAGTGGGCGGATTTTCTTTTGATGATACGGATGTCTATAAAACCATCGAAGGCGCTTCTTATTCCATGCAAACATGGCCGGATAAGAAACTGGTGCGATACATCGACAGTGTGCTCACCATAGTCGCCGCCGCAC
>NZ_BBRU01000046.1:0-16618 GCF_001431085.1 Candidatus Symbiothrix dinenymphae | reverse complement strand
AAGTTAAATTTAAGTGGTTATTTTGGGTAGCAATAGTTTTACTCTTCGTTGGAGTTGTAACGCTAAAAATTTCGTTTTTTCAAAATTTATCTAATACCTCTTATATCGTATATCCCTGCCAACAAAATGATTCAATTCAAAATACACATTGTCAAGAACATATCTTAAATCTTGATACTTTAAATATTCAACATAAACAACAAGCAGAAATCGACAGTATTCACAATAAAAAGTCACAATAAAAATAGTATTATGTCCGAATCTCAAAACATAGAATACAAAAGCAGTTGGCATGATGATTACCTTGATTGGATCTGCGGCTTCGCCAACGCGCAAGGCGGCAAAATCTACATCGGCAAAGACGACAGCGGCAATGTCATTGGCATTGCCGACTACAAAGATTTGATGGAAAAAATCCCCAACAAAATCAAAAATCAGTTGGGCATTACTGCCGAAGTCAATCTTTTGCAGGAAGATGGCAAACATTACATAGAAATTGCTGTACAGCCTTATTCCGTGCCTATTTCATTGCGTGGCAGGTATTTTTATCGTAGCGGCAGCGTGAAACAGGAATTGACAGGCGCAGCACTGAACGAGTTTTTATTGGAGCGCATTGGCAAAAAGTGGGACAGCGTGCCTGTTCCAAATGTTCAGGTAGAAGATTTGAAAGCGGATGCTTTTACTTTTTTCAAAGAAAAAGGCATCAAAAGCGGTCGCATTGATGAAGACAGCCGCAACGATACGCCCTTGCAAGTGCTTGAAAACCTGAAACTTGTCGATAAAAACCTGTTGAACAGAGCCGCCGTGATGCTCTTTCACCCCGACCCTGAAAAATTTGTGTCGGGTGCGTATATCAAAATCGGTTTTTTTCGCACCGACAGCGATTTACTGTTTCAGGACGAAATACACGGAAATTTCTTTGAGCAGGTCGAAAAAACAATGGATTTTTTGCTGACAAAATACACCAAAGCGTTGATTTCTTATGAAGGACTTACGCGGGTTGAAACTTACGAATATCCCAAAGATGCCTTGCGCGAGGCATTGCTGAATGCTGTTGCGCACAAGGATTATACGGGTCCGTATCCGATTCAAATCAGCGTGTATGCCGACAAAATTATGATGTGGAATTACGGACGATTGCCCGAAAATTGGACGGTTGAAGATTTGCTCGACAAACATTCTTCTCAACCCCGCAATCCTGATATTGCAACCGCCTTCTTCCGAAGCGGTTATGTGGAATCGTGGGGACGGGGAATGGATAAAATGAAAAATCTGTGCATTGAAGCCAAAATTCCTGTTCCTCAATTTTCCTGCAAAGGCAACGATTTTTGGACAATCTTCCGCAAAGACATTTACAACAAAGAGGATTTGAGTAAGTTAGGGCTGAATGAAAGGCAGATAGATGCGTTAATATTTTTCAAGGCGAAAGGCGAAATAGTAAGTTCTGAATATATGAAACGATATAATATTGCAGAACGAACAGCACGAAATGATTTAAGAGATTTGGCAGAAAAGAAATTGCTTAAAAAGCAAGACGACAATAAGTTATCTAAGTATGTCTTTTGATATTGCCGCTAAATTGCCGCTAAGTTGCCGCTAATGCCGCTAAAATCTGAATGTCCGATATGTCCTGTACCATACCAAGTCGGCGAAATCGCGCCATTTGTAAACAAATCTTGAGAAATCTGTTAAAAACACTTGCATATCTCAAAAAAAATACATACCTTTGTTTCCGAAATTTTGGACATCATGCTCTTTCGAGACTTGGAGGGCAACAAAAAAATAAAAAAAACACAATGAACAAAGAACAAGAAATAACCTGCTTTTGCCTTGCTCTGAAATAATTATTGTACCTTTGCAGCCGACAACAAATGATGATGGATACTACTGAATTTGGAATGGTTGCGAAAACGCTCTCCGGCTTGGAGGAAATCCTTGCCAGGGAGTTGACGGAATTGGGTGCCAACAATCTGCAAATCGGACGGCGCATGGTGTCGTTTACGGGCGACAAGGCGTTGCTCTACAAGGCTAACTTCCACTGTCGCACGGCGTTACGCATTTTGAAACCGATTGCAACGTTCAGGGCGTCAGACCCTGATGAGGTTTACAGACAACTGAAAGCCATTGATTGGTCGCAATATATCGCGCCTAAAAAGACGTTTGCCATCGACACGGTGGTCAATTCCGAGAAATTTACGCATTCCAAATTTGTGGCTTATCGGGCGAAAGATGCTATTGTGGACTGGTTTGAAGCCCATGACATGCGCCGTCCGTCTGTGAGCGTGAGCAATCCCGATGTGCAGTTGCACGTGCATATTTCGCACAAAACGGTCAGCATCTCGCTCGACAGTTCGGGCGAATCGCTTCACAAGCGGGGCTACCGTCACGAAGCCGGCGATGCTCCTCTGAATGAGGTGCTTGCGGCAGGGATGATTTTGAAAACGGGCTGGCATGGCGAGAGCCATTTTGTGGACCCGATGTGCGGCTCGGGGACGCTTCTCATTGAGGCGGTGTTGATAGCTCTGAACATCGCTCCGGGTGTTTTTCGCAAGCAATATGCCTTTGAAAAATGGGACGATTTTGATGCCGACTTGTTCGAGATGATTAGTACGGACGATTCGCACGAGCGCGAATTTGAGTTTAAGGCATTCGGCTCGGATTATTCGCAAAAAATGATTACCACCACGAAATCGAATGTAAAAAAAGCCGGACTTTCCAAATACATCGAAGCAAAGGTGTGTGCCATAAAAGACCTGCAAACGGTGCCTGAAGGCGGTATATTAGTCACCAATCCGCCGTATGGCGAGCGATTGCACCCGCGCGATTTGTTTCCAATTTATGCCGCACTCGGCGAACGAATGAAGCATATTTTCACGGGCTACGATGCCTGGATTATTTCGAGCAACACGACCGCATTCGACTACCTCGGACTGCGCCCGGCACACAAATACAACCTCATCAACGGCGACATCCCCTGTGAATACCGCCACTACGCGATTTTTAAAGGAAAACGAAAAGAATTTGTAACCGCCGCAAAGGAGGAGCATGAACCGCTGAAATTGATTCTGAACACTACACCGTAATTGCGCCAAATCCCTCGCCATACACACCGCGCGTCATGCTTTGAGAGATGAAAGCGGTGGGGTCGATGTCGTTGACGATGCGCATGATGGTGAGGGCTTCGCTCTTTTTGACTACCACGACAATCACTTTGACATTTTTTTTGGTGTACCAGCCAACACCGTCCAAAACAGTGCAACCGCGATGCAATTTATTGATTTCGGTGCTTATCAGGTCGTATTTTTCGGAAAAAATCATAAATTGTTCCGACTGACGCGCGCCGTTGATAATCATATCCACCGAATAGGAGGAGGCTGCCATCGCCACCAATCCGTACACAATTTTGGGCACACTTTCAAAAACGAGATAGGACGATGAAATAATCACTACATCGCAAAAAAGCATCGCTCTGCCAATGGAAATATTGTAAAACTTATTGATAATCAGCGCAATAATATCCGTCCCGCCGGTGCTGCCCTTGTAATTAATCACAATGCCAATCCCAACACCGCAAACAGTTCCGCCGAGTATGCACGACATGAATGCCTCTCCATCATCTATCAGCGGTGCGGTGATAAGCGATTGCAGCAGAGCCAGCAAAAAGGTCATTACAAAGACGCAGCAGATGGTTTTGAGGCTAAACTTGAAGCCAAATATCTTAACCGAAAACACCAACAAAATGGCATTGATGCTGAAATAAGTGACGGGCATTATCGCCGGAATGCCCGTTGCGTATTTCAGGAGTGCCCCAATGCCCGTCACGCCGCCGGTGGTGATTTCGGCAGGCAGGAAAAAACCCGTCCAGCCAAAGGCATAGAGGCACAAACCAATCAGGATGAACAAATCATCCTGAATTTCGCGCTTGATTGCCTTTTTGTCAAGTTTCACACTGCCCAATTTAGCCGTCGCAACGTTGGGCAATTTTGTTAATTTAAGTCGCCTCCCTGTACTTGTTTTCATTTTCGTCTTCCAAAATATTTAGGTAACTTTTGTAACGCGATTCGCTGATAAGCTGCTCTGTCACAGCCTGTTTGACTGCACATTCAGGTTCCTGCCGGTGGGTGCAATTATTGTATTTGCACTGATGTGAGAGTTTGAAAATCTCCGGAAAATAGTGCGCAATCTCCGCATCCGCCATATCAAACACGCCAAACCCCTTAATGCCCGGCGCATACATTTGGATTGTGGTTTGCGACCGCATCGTCCATCTATCCTCACCAAAATTGAGTTGGAGGCGGTCGATGTTGAACCCTGCGGCACCCAGACCTGCCAGCACTTTCACTTTTCCACCCAGCACCAGCGATTTGTTTAACACCGGATATGAAAAACCAACACCGGCTTGTGCAATCGCTGCCATCGTCATACTCATATTTTTGAAATCATGGTTGCCACCCACTTCTTTTATGAATGAAAATAAGCCTTTCGGCACGTTGAAGTTAGAAATGATACGCGGACTCAAGTCAAACGACACAAACGCATCCCCCACATAGAAGCCAAAGCCCAAGACCGTCAGGTTGAAATCCAACGCCAAGTAATTATTGGCAGAGATATTTTTCAAAAACTCACCGGCAGAAATATCCGGGTGCAAAAACGTAACAGCTTTCCCATTTTCGCCCTTACCGGGGAAAATAAAATTTTCCAAATTAAACGCATTCGTCTTATAATCCACCAGGATATTCGACACTCCCGGAATGCCAACATAGCCGCGCGCCGGACGAAGGGCGGGGTTCAAGTTGGTGCGCGTATAAGAACTGCTCACAAAATACTCCGTATTAGTAGTTTGCCCCGCCACCGAAGCAAACGCAAACAAAAACCAACCAAAAAAACATATTCTTTTCATAACTCAAAATTCTAAACTCTAAACTCTAAACTCTCATAACTCAATAGCAATCCCCCCCGCGATTTTCAATTTCAGGTCTTTCACATGAATCACATCCCTACTTGTGAGTTGAGTTTCACTTTCTTTCTTTTTCAGCTTAAAAGTTAATCCCAAATTCCGGGCATCTTTCATCTTTTCGATATTTTCCCTTCCTGAGATATTGATTGTAAGAGTGCCATCGGGAGACAGAAAAGTGTTAGGTTCACCCAACGTCACACCGGTATCCACATTGTTCTCTTTCAATATCTTTGCATCCATAGCCAATATCACCGCCATATTATGCTCTATCTTGGCAGAAATTGTAATACCCTCACCATCAGGATTGATGTTTTTGAAAAAATCGTCATACATATTGTCGGGAAAAACCTGCAGTGTGTCGGCAATTGTAAATTCAAGGTCATTAAATGTAAATGGCAGTTTGAATTTATATTTAACGTCTATCTTATTACCCTCCGGTTCGAGGCGGGCAAGCGTATCGTTAATAGACATTACAATCCTATAGACAAGACTGTCAGGAAATGATTTCTCAAATGGTGTGTCTGGTTTCTTAAACAGTACGTCTAAACCAAATTCTTTCCATTCTACGTCCTCAACAAGATGATCTGCATTGATGGGCGACAAAGTGTAAGAAACCTCCCGCTCCGGGTTGTAATCCATCGGTTTTGGAAACCACATCGTATCTGTTTCCAATAATCCATCATTCACAATGAGGCTATCAATGGTGAAGTCAGCCCCTAAATTGGTACTAAAGTCTAATTCCAAAGACGGATTTCTGAACTCCATCGTTTGCCCCTCAAAAGCCTCGCCAAATTCAGCAATATCACTAATACTCTCCCGAATCGTATCTTTTCCCGCAATAGAACACTCCAAATAGACCATTTCGATTTGGTCATCGGGCGCAGGTACCATTTTCATAATAAATGTTTGCGTGGGGGAATCATCAAATATTATTTTTCTATTTTCTGCGGTTGCGCCGTCCGGAAATACAGCTTCCAATGTATAAGCGATTGAGTCCGGCTTATAATCGGGAGCATCTTCATCAGCAAACGTCAAAATGTCAATTTCTTTCTCTCTTGTACCTATTCTGCTTGAATCAATGGTCATCACGTCTTTTTGAACGTCTTTAAACTTAAAATTTTCGGGGTAGTCTATTGTTAACCGAAACGTGCCACCCGGAGACAGTTTTATGCCCTTTATTTCAACACTTACCGTGATAGGAAATGTTTTATAGACCACCCTTTTGGGGTCAATTGTAAAATTGCTTCCTGTCCCCTCCTCTTCCGCGGGCTTCTCTATCACAAATTCTGTTTTTGTTTCACTTAATACAACCGTATCTTTGTTGACAACCGTGATTGCATCGCTACTCTCGGGGCGTCTTATGGTCAACTGAGTAGTATCATTTACAGGGCTCATCACCGGCACATCAAAATTAGGGAGGTCTGTTGTGACAGGTTCGCCTTCAAATTCAAAATACAGGACACTGTCAATGGCATTTTCAACCTTTATGCCGTTGTACACACTATCTATCTGCTCTTTGAGCAAGATAGGCGCCAATTCACCGACCGGAACAGTTATATCAGAACCAATCACCGCCGTCTTATCCAAGTCGTCTATGTTGTATTTAGCATCAACACAAGCCGACAACAAAGACACAAACACCCCACCCAACAGAGCAAAACTAACTGACTTTTTCATATTTTTATCGTTATTTTTAAATTCCGGCTGCAAAGGTACGAAAAAATTATGAGTTATGAGTTTGAAAGGCATTCCCTTATTTTCAGCCGCATTCAACTGCCGAAGAAATAATTGTGCAACGAGCCGTAAGATTCTTTATATAAGCTGAACGATTCCTCCAAAATTGTGATTGCTGTGGCTTTGTCGAACATTTTTTCGACCACTACGGTTTTGTTTTCCAATTTTTTGTAGTCTTCAAAAAAGCTCATGGTTTCCGACACAATATGCGATGGCAAATCCCCGATATTGTTGTAATGGTTCATGCTGGGGTCGCCCGCTGCAACGGCAATAATTTTGTCGTCCGCCTCGCCATTGTCCAACATACGCATCACGCCAATGATTCTGGACGGCACAATGCACAAGGGCACCACCTCAATCTGCGAAAGTATCAGGATGTCCAACGGGTCTTTGTCGCCGCAATAAGTTTGCGGAATAAACCCGTAATTTGCCGGATAATATACCGAAGAATACAAAACACGGTCGAGTTGCAAAAGCCCGCTCACTTTGTCGAGTTCATACTTGGCGCGCGTACCCTTAGGTATTTCAATAATGCCATTAACAATGTCAGGCTTGTTATAGCCCGGCGAAACGTGGTGCCATGGATTGAAGTTGTGCATAACAAAAAATTTTTCTGCAAAGGTATGTATAATTTTTCAAAATTCGGAAAATTTTATCTAATTTTGCACTTATGGCAGGCATCTACTTTCATATTCCATTTTGCAAAACACGCTGCATCTATTGCGACTTCTTTTCAGTTACCAGTTACCAGTTACCAGTTGGCAGTTACCGGTTACCGATTTCGGAGTATGTGGAGGCACTTTGTTGTGAACTTCGGCTACGGTGCGATTATTTGCAAAATCAGCCCGTTGACACAATTTATTTCGGCGGTGGCACACCCACGCAACTTTCCGCAGCCCACTTTGAAAAAATTTTCTCCGTCATTGCGGGCTTGCCCCGCAACCCCCTGCCAAAAATCACCCTAAAAATCACCCCTGAGGTTACTCTCGAAGCCAACCCGGACGACCTCACCGCCGCCTACCTCGAAAACCTCCGCCCCTTGCCGTTCAATCGCCTAAGCATCGGCGTCCAAAGTTTCAACGACAGCGAGTTGAAATTTCTCCATCGCCGCCACGATGCGCAGACTGCCATTGAAGCCGTCACGCGGGCGCAAAAATGCGGCTTCGACAATATCAGCATCGACCTGATGTATGGTTTGCCCAATCAGACGCTCGAAACGTGGCAATCTACTCTCAATCAAGCAATTGCGCTGGGCGTGCAACATATTTCTGCCTACCATATTATATATGAAGAAGGAACTGTGCTGCATAAATTGTTGGAACAAAAGAAAATCACTGAAATAGGCGAAGAAACAAGCCTCAAAATGTTTGAAATGTTGATTGACACACTTGCAGGAGCCGGTTTTGTGCAATATGAAATTTCCAATTTTGCACTGTCGGGCTACGAATCGCGGCACAATTCCGCCTATTGGTCGGGCAAGCATTATCTTGGCATCGGTGCTGCGGCACATTCCTACAATGGGGTCAGTCGGCAGTGGAACAGTTACCAGTTACCAGTTACCAGTTTTCAGTTACCAGTTAGCAGTTACCATTCACCCTCTACCTTTCACCCTTTACCTTCCACCTTTCACCCTTTACCCTTTGCTTCGTACCTTGATTTTGCGCCGGAGGTTGAGGTGATTGATGCGCGGATGGCTTATAACGACTTTATTATCACCCGTTTGCGTACTATGCGCGGGATTGATTTGGATGAGATGGCTTCGCTGTTTGGTTCAGAACGGCGCGACAAGTGCCTGCAACACGCTAAACGCTATTTAGCGGGCGGTCTTTTGACCGTTGCTAAACAGCGTTTATGCCTTAGTCGTGCCGGCATTTTTGTTTCTGACGGCATCATGGCTGATTTGATGATTTAGTGAACGAGTGTTCCCCAGCACCATCATTTGGCGATATCCGCGGGGGGCGCAATCAGTTTGTAGCCCTTGCTGTGGATGTTCAGGATTTCGATGCGTTCATCGTCTTTCACTAGCTTGCGCAACTTGGTGATGTAAACATCCATGCTGCGGGCATTGAAATAGTTGTTTTCGCCCCAAATCGCTTTCAAAGCGGCATCACGGTCGAGCAGGTCGTTCATGTTGTCGCACAAGAGGGTCAGCAAATCGCTCTCTTTGGTGGTCAATTTGCTGGCATTGGAGCCGCAAAACAGCGTTTGTTTTTGCCAATCGAACGTGTATTTTCCGAAGATGTACGGACCTTCTTTGGGTGGTTTTCGACCACGCACACGGCGGAGAATGGCTTCGATACGCAGCAACAACTCTTCCATCCTGAACGGCTTGGTCAGATAGTCATCGGCACCCGCCTTAAACCCTTCCACAATATCTTCTTGCATGTTTTTGGCAGTCAAAAAGATAATGGGGATGTTGGCATTGAACGACCGAATGTCACGCGCCAACGTGAAACCATCCTTTTTCGGCATCATCACATCCAAAATACACAAATCGTACTTGGCATTCCCAAACGAGGCTTCTCCCGCTTCTCCATCGGGAAACAAGTCCACCAAAAAGCCCTTGGCTTGCAGATACTCACTCAAGAGTAACCCTAAATTCTCATCGTCTTCACACATGAAGACTCTCACTTTTTCTTCCATAACTTTATATTTTAATTATCAATTATCAATTACCAATTACCAATTATCAATTATCAATTACTCATTGGTAATTGGTAATTGTATGATGAATTTCGTGCCTACGCCTATCTCACTCACTGCTTTTATGGAACCATCCAACTCCGTGATGATGCGTTTGACATACGCCAATCCCAATCCGAAGCCTTTCACATCGTGCCTATTGCCGGTGTGCGCCCGATAGAACCGGTCAAAAATCCGCTTTGTGTCCTCCTTTTTAATGCCAATACCGTTGTCCTCGATGGTTATTTGAATTTTATCGCCCACATTTTTCGTGCGCGCCATCAATTCCAACGGCACTTTGTGCTTGCGATATTTGATGGCATTCTCCATCAAATTGAACAGCACATTGGTGAAGTGCATTTTGTCCACCGCAATGGTCGAATCCATCGCACCCAAATCCACATCTATCGTGCCCCCGACTTTTTCAACATGCAAAGCAACCGTGCTTGCAACACTGGCTATCAGGTCGTTAGCATCCAATTTTGATTTTTTGAATTGAATTGCTTTGTTGTCGAACAGCGACATCTGCAACACTTTATCGACCAAAAACACCAAGCGTTTACTCTCATCGCTGATGACCTGCTTGGCATGTTCCAACAATTGCGGCGACTGATTGACCTCCGCATCGCTCAATGTCTGAGCAGCCAATGAGATACCTGCAACGGGTGTTTTCAGTTCGTGGGTCATATTGTTGATAAAGTCGTTTTTAATCTCCGTCAGTTTTTTCTGTCGGAATAATATGTAAATCGTTGAAACAAAAACAATTAGCAACACAAGCGTAAACCCGACCGACGGAATGATAAAGCCTATCGAATCAAGCATATATTGATGCTGGGTCGGAAACGCCACTTGAAGCGTATAAAGATTGCTGCCGCTGTCTTTCGGAAACAACATCTGCGAATAAACATGCTTCAAATTATCGGGGTCATAGCCCTGACCTTTGTAAATGACTTGCTTGTTGCGATTTAGAACAGCAAAGACAAACGGTGCAGTCAAGTTGTTGTTAGCCAACTCCGCATGGATATTTTTTTCCAAATCAGGAAAATCAATTCGCTCTTCAATCGGCTTTTCGCTCGCTTTCAAGGCGTTTTTGATGACCCGTTCCAACAAATTTTGCTGGTAAAAATACCGGTCTTCCAGCACCATTTGAATATGCAGAGAAGCCGTATTAATGTTGTTTTTGCCAAAACTGGAAGATAGTCCGCGCACATGCGTCTCGATGGAAGACGTCAATTCCGGAGGCGTAACCTGTGGCACAAACGGCTTCTTATGGAGGGATTTTCGGTTGAAAGTAAAAATTTGTTCTGCGAGGTACTGCTTCGTTTCGTCCAATTCCAAATTGTAGGACACCTGATACAGGCTTCGGCGCACAGCATCCTCAAACTGCGCCTCCTGCGTGTTCAAAATGATACGCACATAGTTGATTTGCAGGTACAACAACCCCCAGAACGCGAAAACCATCACGCCAGCCAACATCCATATAGCAGACCTCCTCATCATAATATTGAACTTTTTGCCATTTCAGGAGGCAAAGTTAGTGGAAAAAATTTTAACATTTGCCGAAAATGAAAAATTTTTGAGTGCGAAATGTTAAAATTATAAAATAAAGTGGCATTTGGCAGGTGGCATAACTCATAACTTTTTCTTACCTTTGCACCAAAATTTGAAAAACGATAATTATGGCAGCTATTAAAAATGTGTTGGAACAAGCTGAGGCAAAGATGCTTCAGTCGGTAACTTTTTTGGAGGAGGCTCTGGTGCGCATCCGCGCCGGAAAGGCTAATGTGCATATCTTGGACGGCGTGAAGGTGGAATCTTACGGCAGTTTGATGCCTCTGACAAGTGTGGCAACGGTTTCTACGCCCGATGCGAAGACAATTACGGTTCTTCCTTGGGACAAAACCATGCTACAGCCCATTGAAAAGGCATTGATGGACTCCGAAGTGGGCATCACGCCCGAAAACAATGGCGAAATCATCCGTCTGGGCATCCCACCCCTGACCGAAGAACGTCGCAAAATGCTTGTCAAACAGACACGCACCGATGCGGAAAATGCAAAAATAGGCGTCCGCAACGTCCGCCGCGACGCCAACGACACCATCAAAAAGGCAGTCAAAGAAGGCACCCCCGAAGACGAAGGCAAAGAAACCGAAGCAGCCATCCAAAAAATGCACGACAAATACCTGAAAAAATTGGATGAGTTGATTGCAGCAAAAGAACGCGAAATAATGACAGTCTGAACAGTTACCAGTTAGCAGTTACCAGTTACCAACTGTGATAACTGATAACTGGTAACTGGTAACTGATAACTGGTAACTGAAATGGGATTAGTTGTAAAAAATACGGGTAGTAGCTATTTGGTTCGGTTGGATGATGGGGAATTGGTTGAGGCGAAACTTAAGGGGAATTTTCGCCTCAAAGATATTCAGAGCACGAGTCCAATCGCGATTGGCGATGTTGTGAGCATTGAGCGCAATGCTGACGGGGCAACGCATATCTATGAAATTGGCGACCGCAAAAACTATATCGTGCGCCGCTCGTCCAATCTGTCGAAACAATCGCATATCCTGGCGGCTAATCTGGACCAGGCTTTTCTGGTTGTAACTGTCAATCATCCTGTTACGAGCACCACTTTTATCGACCGATTTTTGGCTACTGCGGAGGCTTATCGCATCCCTGCGGCACTGATATTCAACAAGATAGACTGCATCAACACCGATGAGCAGGAGTATATGCACACGCTGATTCGGCTTTACAAGTCGATTGGCTATCCTTGCCATCAGATTTCGGCAACGGAGGATGTGGACGTCAGGGAGCGGTTAATCACACCCCTGCAAGGCAAAACAACGCTGTTTGCGGGGCATTCGGGCGTGGGCAAATCCACACTCATCAATCGCCTCATTCCGGGTGCGAAGCAAAAGACGCACGCCATTTCGGACTACCATAATAAAGGGATGCACACGACCACTTTTTCGGAGATGCTTGCCCTGCCTGATGGTGGCTATATCATTGATACACCGGGCATTAAGGGGTTTGGCGTGTTTGATATGGCGGATGCGGAGATTGCGCACTATTTTCCGGAGATTTTCAAACTCTCACATCAGTGCAAATACAATAATTGCACCCACCGGCAGGAACCTGAATGTGCAGTCAAACAGGCTGTGACAGAGCAGCTTATCAGCGAATCGCGTTACAAAAGTTACCTAAATATTTTGGAAGACGAAAATGAAAACAAGTACAGGGAGGCGACTTAAATTAACAAAATTGCCCAACGTTGCGACGGCTAAATTGGGCAGTGTGAAACTTGACAAAAAGGCAATCAAGCGCGAAATTCAGGATGATTTGTTCATCCTGATTGGTTTGTGCCTCTATGCCTTTGGCTGGACGGGTTTTTTCCTGCCTGCCGAAATCACCACCGGCGGCGTGACGGGCATTGGGGCACTCCTGAAATACGCAACGGGCATTCCGGCGATAATGCCCGTCACTTATTTCAGCATCAATGCCATTTTGTTGGTGTTTTCGGTTAAGATATTTGGCTTCAAGTTTAGCCTCAAAACCATCTGCTGCGTCTTTGTAATGACCTTTTTGCTGGCTCTGCTGCAATCGCTTATCACCGCACCGCTGATAGATGATGGAGAGGCATTCATGTCGTGCATACTCGGCGGAACTGTTTGCGGTGTTGGGATTGGCATTGTGATTAATTACAAGGGCAGCACCGGCGGGACGGATATTATTGCGCTGATTATCAATAAGTTTTACAATATTTCCATTGGCAGAGCGATGCTTTTTTGCGATGTAGTGATTATTTCATCGTCCTATCTCGTTTTTGAAAGTGTGCCCAAAATTGTGTACGGATTGGTGGCGATGGCAGCCTCCTCCTATTCGGTGGATATGATTATCAACGGCGCGCGTCAGTCGGAACAATTTATGATTTTTTCCGAAAAATACGACCTGATAAGCACCGAAATCAATAAATTGCATCGCGGTTGCACTGTTTTGGACGGTGTTGGCTGGTACACCAAAAAAAATGTCAAAGTGATTGTCGTGGTAGTCAAAAAGAGCGAAGCCCTCACCATCATGCGCATCGTCAACGACATCGACCCCACCGCTTTCATCTCTCAAAGCATGACGCGCGGTGTGTATGGCGAGGGATTTGGCGCAATTACGGTGTAGTGTTCAGAATCAATTTCAGCGGTTCATGCTCCTCCTTTGCGGCGGTTACAAATTCTTTTCGTTTTCCTTTAAAAATCGCGTAGTGGCGGTATTCACAGGGGATGTCGCCGTTGATGAGGTTGTATTTGTGTGCCGGGCGCAGTCCGAGGTAGTCGAATGCGGTCGTGTTGCTCGAAATAATCCAGGCATCGTAGCCCGTGAAAATATGCTTCATTCGTTCGCCGAGTGCGGCATAAATTGGAAACAAATCGCGCGGGTGCAATCGCTCGCCATACGGCGGATTGGTGACTAATATACCGCCTTCAGGCACCGTTTGCAGGTCTTTTATGGCACACACCTTTGCTTCGATGTATTTGGAAAGTCCGGCTTTTTTTACATTCGATTTCGTGGTGGTAATCATTTTTTGCGAATAATCCGAGCCGAATGCCTTAAACTCAAATTCGCGCTCGTGCGAATCGTCCGTACTAATCATCTCGAACAAGTCGGCATCAAAATCGTCCCATTTTTCAAAGGCATATTGCTTGCGAAAAACACCCGGAGCGATGTTCAGAGCTATCAACACCGCCTCAATGAGAAGCGTCCCCGAGCCGCACATCGGGTCCACAAAATGGCTCTCGCCATGCCAGCCCGTTTTCAAAATCATCCCTGCCGCAAGCACCTCATTCAGAGGAGCATCGCCGGCTTCGTGACGGTAGCCCCGCTTGTGAAGCGATTCGCCCGAACTGTCGAGCGAGATGCTGACCGTTTTGTGCGAAATATGCACGTGCAACTGCACATCGGGATTGCTCACGCTCACAGACGGACGGCGCATGTCATGGGCTTCAAACCAGTCCACAATAGCATCTTTCGCCCGATAAGCCACAAATTTGGAATGCGTAAATTTCTCGGAATTGACCACCGTGTCGATGGCAAACGTCTTTTTAGGCGCGATATATTGCGACCAATCAATGGCTTTCAGTTGTCTGTAAACCTCATCAGGGTCTGACGCCCTGAACGTTGCAATCGGTTTCAAAATGCGTAACGCCGTGCGACAGTGGAAGTTAGCCTTGTAGAGCAACGCCTTGTCGCCCGTAAACGACACCATGCGCCGTCCGATTTGCAGATTGTTGGCACCCAATTCCGTCAACTCCCTGGCAAGGATTTCCTCCAAGCCGGAGAGCGTTTTCGCAACCATTCCAAATTCAGTAGTATCCATCATCATTTGTTGTCGGCTGCAAAGGTACAATAATTATTTCAGAGCAAGGCAAAAGCAGGTTATTTCTTGTTCTTTGTTCATTGTGTTTTTTTTATTTTTTTGTTGCCCTCCAAGTCTCGAAAGAGCATGATGTCCAAAATTTCGGAAACAAAGGTATGTATTTTTTTTGAGATATGCAAGTGTTTTTAACAGATTTCTCAAGATTTGTTTACAAATGGCGCGATTTCGCCGACTTGGTATGGTACAGGACATATCGGACATTCAGATTTTAGCGGCATTAGCGGCAACTTAGCGGCAATTTAGCGGCAATATCAAAAGACATACTTAGATAACTTATTGTCGTCTTGCTTTTTAAGCAATTTCTTTTCTGCCAAATCTCTTAAATCATTTCGTGCTGTTCGTTCTGCAATATTATATCGTTTCATATATTCAGAACTTACTATTTCGCCTTTCGCCTTGAAAAATATTAACGCATCTATCTGCCTTTCATTCAGCCCTAACTTACTCAAATCCTCTTTGTTGTAAATGTCTTTGCGGAAGATTGTCCAAAAATCGTTGCCTTTGCAGGAAAATTGAGGAACAGGAATTTTGGCTTCAATGCACAGATTTTTCATTTTATCCATTCCCCGTCCCCACGATTCCACATAACCGCTTCGGAAGAAGGCGGTTGCAATATCAGGATTGCGGGGTTGAGAAGAATGTTTGTCGAGCAAATCTTCAACCGTCCAATTTTCGGGCAATCGTCCGTAATTCCACATCATAATTTTGTCGGCATACACGCTGATTTGAATCGGATACGGACCCGTATAATCCTTGTGCGCAACAGCATTCAGCAATGCCTCGCGCAAGGCATCTTTGGGATATTCGTAAGTTTCAACCCGCGTAAGTCCTTCATAAGAAATCAACGCTTTGGTGTATTTTGTCAGCAAAAAATCCATTGTTTTTTCGACCTGCTCAAAGAAATTTCCGTGTATTTCGTCCTGAAACAGTAAATCGCTGTCGGTGCGAAAAAAACCGATTTTGATATACGCACCCGACACAAATTTTTCAGGGTCGGGGTGAAAGAGCATCACGGCGGCTCTGTTCAACAGGTTTTTATCGACAAGTTTCAGGTTTTCAAGCACTTGCAAGGGCGTATCGTTGCGGCTGTCTTCATCAATGCGACCGCTTTTGATGCCTTTTTCTTTGAAAAAAGTAAAAGCATCCGCTTTCAAATCTTCTACCTGAACATTTGGAACAGGCACGCTGTCCCACTTTTTGCCAATGCGCTCCAATAAAAACTCGTTCAGTGCTGCGCCTGTCAATTCCTGTTTCACGCTGCCGCTACGATAAAAATACCTGCCACGCAATGAAATAGGCACGGAATAAGGCTGTACAGCAATTTCTATGTAATGTTTGCCATCTTCCTGCAAAAGATTGACTTCGGCAGTAATGCCCAACTGATTTTTGATTTTGTTGGGGATTTTTTCCATCAAATCTTTGTAGTCGGCAATGCCAATGACATTGCCGCTGTCGTCTTTGCCGATGTAGATTTTGCCGCCTTGCGCGTTGGCGAAGCCGCAGATCCAATCAAGGTAATCATCATGCCAACTGCTTTTGTATTCTATGTTTTGAGATTCGGACATAATACTATTTTTATTGTGACTTTTTATTGTGAATACTGTCGATTTCTGCTTGTTGTTTATGTTGAATATTTAAAGTATCAAGATTTAAGATATGTTCTTGACAATGTGTATTTTGAATTGAATCATTTTGTTGGCAGGGATATACGATATAAGAGGTATTAGATAAATTTTGAAAAAACGAAATTTTTAGCGTTACAACTCCAACGAAGAGTAAAACTATTGCTACCCAAAATAACCACTTAAATTTAACTT
>NZ_BBRU01000045.1:0-912 GCF_001431085.1 Candidatus Symbiothrix dinenymphae | reverse complement strand
TGGCAGAAACATTTTGCCCTCGCCAAAGAGTCGCCCCACCTCGTTCATGCCGTCCATCAGTGGTCCGTCGATGATTTCGATGGGGTTTTTGCTGGTTTTTAATGCCTCCGGCAGGTCGGTTTCCAAGAAATCGCCGATGCCTTTGATGAGGGCGTGGCGGAGGCGGTCAGCGAGGGGTTGGTTGCGCCATTCCAACTTGTCATTGCGGGCTTGTGTGGTGTCATTGCGGGCTTGACCCGCAATCCCCTGTTTTACATTGCCCTGCGCATACTCCATCAATTTATCCGCCGCCTCCTCATTGCGATTGAAAATCACATCCTCGACAAGCGTCCGCAACTCTGCCGAAATATCATCGTAGGCAAGTGTGGCAGCGGGATTTACGATGCCCATATCCATGCCTTTTTGCACTGCGTGGTAGAGGAAAACGGTGTGCATGGCTTCGCGCAGTTCGTTGAGACCGCGGAAAGCGAACGAGAGATTGCTCACGCCGCCGCTGACTTTCGCGCCCGGGAGGTTTTTCTTAATCCATTCGGTTGCCTGAATAAAGGCGAGGGCATAGCCGTTGTGCTCTTCAATGCCGGTTGCCACAGCCAGCACGTTGGGGTCAAAAATTATATCCTGCGGGGGGAAACCAGCCTGTTCGGTCAGCAGTTTATACATCCGTGCGCACACTTCAATTTTCCGCTCAAAGGTGTCTGCCTGCCCGTTTTCGTCAAAAGCCATCGCCACCACTGCTGCGCCGTAGGCGCGGATTTTGCGGGCTTTCTGCAAAAAATCGGCTTCGCCGTTTTTGAGGCTGATGGAATTGACCACCGACTTGCCTTGCAGCACTTTCAAGCCCGCCTCGATAATCTTCCAATCCGAACTGTCCACCATCACCGGCGCAATGGCAATATCCGGCTCTGAAGCCAT
>NZ_BBRU01000044.1:0-1186 GCF_001431085.1 Candidatus Symbiothrix dinenymphae | reverse complement strand
GTCCCGCATGGGACGACACATTGTTTATACCGTAGACTAAAGTCTACGGTTAATAAAGTGCTGTCCCTGCGGGACAAGGAGCGAAAGCCAAGTGGTATGATTGCGGATAGTCATAACTTTTTTTGTTAGCATCCGGAGATACGCGAAAACCTACCCTGTTTGCCTTCTTTGCGGTAATCTGGGTCTGTTTTTCTGTGACGATAGGTTTAATTATTATTCCCATTTCTTGTTCCTCCTTTTGTTAAAAATTATTAATTGCTGCGACTGCGCTCTCCGACAAAATCAGTTGAGCGGCATCCATCACCTTATATGTGTTGAGTTCCGAAACATTGATGACCGATGTCCGTTGCAAATTGCGAGCCGACAAAGACACGTTTACGTTTGTTTCAGCCGACACCAAAAGCAGTTTCTTGCCGTCCATCTTCAAATTTTTCACTAATGTGATAAATTCTTTGGTGCTTGGTGCGTTGAAAGTGAAATCTTCGATGACCGTCAAAGCCGATTCGCGCACTTTGTATGCCAACGCCGACTTGCGAGCCAACGATTTCACTTTTTTGTTCAACTTGAAACTGTAATCGCGCGGCACCGGTCCGAAAACCCGTGCGCCACCGTGCAACAACGGAGAGTTAATAACCCCTCTGCGTGCACCACCGCCGCCTTTTTGACGACCCAATTTGCGGGTGCTCCCCGCAATCTCGCTTCTTTCTTTGGCTTTTGCCGTTCCTTGACGCCGATTAGCCAGATGCTGTTTCACATCCAGATAAATCACGTGGTCGTTGGGTTCAATGCCAAATACTCCATCTTTGAGGGTTACCTTTCTGCCGGTATCGTGCCCTTTAGTGTTATATACTGCTGCTTCCATTACTTTTGAACTATTACGATTGAACCTTTTGCACCCGGAACAGAGCCTTTGAGCATGACCAGATTGTGCTCGGGTATAATTTTAATCACTTCCAAGTTTTGCGTGGTAACACGCTCATTGCCCATCTGCCCGCCCATGCGCGTTCCTTTGAACACTTTGGCGGGATACGAACAGGCACCGATAGACCCCGGGTGGCGTTGGCGGTCACTCTGACCCAGCGTGGCATCGTTCACCCCGCCGAAACCGTGACGTTTCACAACTCCCTGAAAGCCTTTACCTTTGGATGTCCCGATTACGTCCACGTAAACCGAACCATCCAAAAAC
>NZ_BBRU01000043.1:0-1187 GCF_001431085.1 Candidatus Symbiothrix dinenymphae | reverse complement strand
ATACATCCTGTAACGACCATCCGGCAATTGTATCACACACGGGTTGCGTGCTTCTACGCCACTGCCTTCGCGCTCTTTGGGCAGTTCAGGTGTAATGAGCGTAACCGGTTCCGACCAAGTTTTAAAATCTGTCGTTGTCCGAGCACGTATTACAGTGCTATATTTTTTTCTCATTTCCGGGTCTTTCATATAGCTCGTGTTTGCCGTATAATACTGTATCCAGCGGTCGCCATCGCAGAAAATGTATTGTATGCCGATTTCCCCTTCTTCGTGGGAAACATCCTTCCAGTGCAGTCCGTCATCTGAAGCGGAATGAAAAAGCCAAGTATGCCATTTGGTATCATGCGAAAAGCCATGAAAAAAGGCATGCCATTGCGCGTCAAATTTACCGGGCGTCAAAATTTGCGGGTCGCCGATAACCAATTCCGGCAGCCCGTAAACTTCGGGGTCTATCAGTGGATTTTCCGGCAGGTCTTTCCATCGGGCTTCTCCCCAATTCGGGGCGGTGATGGGTTGAACCTGCCCATAGTGAATGCCCTGTTGCTCCCACGAAGTCAGAAAATAGTTCAATCTGTTCAGAAAACTGTTGTAATCCTTTTTTTCGGGGGCAGTCCAGCCCACTTCGGCATAAGCGGCGATGCGGGGAAAGACTTTCCCATACACGTTTTGTGCATTAGGAGTCCATTCCGTCCACATTTGGCAACCCAATCCGAGGATGTGCTTTTGTTGTTCTGCCGTCAATCCATCGGGCACGGGTTGAAAAGAATAGGCTTTTTCCAGAGAAATAGACGCATAAGAATAGTCCAAATAAGTATATGAGTGGAATGAATTGACAACATCATAACCGTCTTCTATCGCTTTTTTGATGAGTGCCCGGTCGCCCTGCCAAAAATGAATGACAGTGCCGGGGGCAAGATGCTGTTCGGGTTGTCCGGCAGCATAGTCCTCATCCGCTTGCCAGGCGTGAATTTTGGCGCCGGTGATTTCGTTCCATCCCATCAAGTGGCGATTTCGGGCGGTGAGCCATTGCGACATTTTGTTGGTTGCGTCAATTTGCAGGGCGATAGGCGTTTTGATGCCGTTCGCTTTCATATATTCTTGTACGAAAGGCGAATTTTTATAGTAGTGACCCGGCATTTCGTCACCGCCGATATGAATGACGCTGCCCGGAAACAAAGCCATCATCT
>NZ_BBRU01000042.1:0-1205 GCF_001431085.1 Candidatus Symbiothrix dinenymphae | reverse complement strand
GGCTGACAGGGGACTGGCGCAAATCACACTGAATGTGGTTGACGAAAACGGCGTACCGGTGATACTCTCGGACGACGAGGTAACCTGCACCATCGACGGTCCCGCCCGATTGCTGGGACTGGAAGCAAGCAACAATTCGGACATGGGCAATTACCGCGACAACGTACAGCGTGTTTTCCGCGGACAGTTGCTGGCTTACATAGAGGCAACAGGCGAACCGGGCGCAATAACCGTGAAGTTTACGGCACCGTGGCTGAAACCGGCAGAATTGAAATTAAACAGTAAATGAAGTAGATTATGAACCGATCACTATTCATACCTTTTTTTGTCATAAGTGTATTCAATACTTCTTGCGACAACAACTGTACTTACTCTGTGAAGACAATAGAAAGCGGACTTGTAACGCTCGATGGTAAACAAGATGAATCTGTTTGGTCACAGGCGGATTCAATCACTTCATTCGGCAACCCCTGGAATAAGGCCGTTTCACCTCCCACCTCACTGCGGATGTTAAAAGACAATCGGAATTTGTATTTCATCTTTCAAGTCATTGACAAGGAAATAGTGTTGGAACCCAATTTTTCCAATGAACGGGATGTGGAAAAAGAAGACCGTGTAGAATTGTTTTTTTCGCGAGACAAAGCGATGAATGATTACTATTGCTTTGAGCTCGATGCACAAGGCAGAACGCTTTCTTACAGGGCGAGTTATTACAGACAGCTCCATTTTGAATGGGAGCCGCCTTCCGGTTTTCTGTCCGCTGCTCAAATAAATTCCACCGGCTACACGGTAGAAGGTTCCATTCCCCTTGAATTTATTCACAGCATCGCTTCCAACGGACAAATCTATTTGGGGGCATATCGCGCCGAGTTTTCCAGACAAGGTGACACAATCGTTGAAAACTGGATTACTTGGGTAAATCCTAAAGTAGCAACTCCCGATTTTCACGTTCCTGCCTCATTGGGGCGTATGATATTGAGTGAAGAATAAAAAACAAAAATGGAAATGAAAACAGCAAGTAAGTGTTTTTTAGCAGTATGTCTTTTGTCAGGCTTCAATGCCTACGGTAAAGACGAAGTCCGCCCGTATTCCATCCTGCCCGCACCGCAGCAAGTGGAATACACCACCGGCTCTTTCAAACTGAAAGAAAAACTGACAATCGCGTTCCCATCAAAATTGGCAAACGAAGCAACATTGTGTAGAGA
>NZ_BBRU01000041.1:0-1237 GCF_001431085.1 Candidatus Symbiothrix dinenymphae | reverse complement strand
ATGCTGCAAACAGTGTTGGTGGGCGTTGTCAATGTTGCATTTACCATTGTAGCCATTTACACGGTAGATAAGTACGGACGCAAACCTCTGCTTATGATTGGTTCGATATGTATGGCTGTATTTATGATGGTGTTGGCTGCTTGTTTCTACACGCACAATCTTGGTGTTTTCGCCTTGATATGTGTGCTCGGCTTTGTTGCTTCCTTTGCATTCTCTTGGGGACCTATTGTATGGGTATTGCTTTCGGAGATGTTCCCGAATGCTGTTCGCAGCAGGATTATGTCGGTGGCGGTTGCCGTTCAGTGGATAACGAATTATGCGGTGTCTTCTACTTTCCCACTGCTTGATAAAAACGAATGGTTTCTCAACACCTTTAATCATGGTTTTTCCTTTGGTTTGTTCGGCATCATGGCAGCGTTGTCGTGCATTTTTGCATGGAAACTGATTCCGGAAACAAAAGGGAAAACGCTGGAAGATATGGAAGAGATTTGGAAAATTAAAAATAATGATACATTAAAAGATAAAAAAGATGAACGGATACGAAAGAATTAATGCTGCTTTGCATGGGATTATGCCTGACAGACGCCCGGTGATGCTGCACAATTTTATGCTTGCCGCGCGTGAGGCCGGTTACACCATGAAGCAATACAGGGAAGACCCGGAAATTGCTGCCAAATGTCATATACAGTTTGTGGAGAAATATCAGGTGGATGGCATCCTGTTTGATGTCGATACGGCACTGATAGCCAGCTCGGTGGGTGTGCCGACGGATTATCCCGAAGATGCTCCGGCGCGTAACCATGAGCCGTTACTGCAATCGTTGGACGAGGTTGAACAATTGACGGAAAAGGATATATCCTCCGACCGGCGGATTCAACATTCGGTGGAAGCCATCAAAATCATGAAAAAATATTTCGGTAATGAAATATGGTTAAGAGGCAATTGCGACCAGGCACCTTTTTCATTGGCTTGTGCGATGCGAACACCCGGCATTTTCATGATGGATATGTTGATGGACGAGGAACGTTCAATGCAGTTAATCAATTGGTCTATCGGCATCTGCAAGCAGTTTATCCGGTTGATGGTGGAAGCGGGTTCGGATATGATTTCACACGGCGACAGTCTGGCGGGACCGGATATGGTGTCGCCAGAAATGTATGCGCAATTTGCCGTCCCTTCCGAATTGGAAATTATCGAAGAAACGCATAAATGCGGCGCTTCCTACCTGGTTCATATC
>NZ_BBRU01000040.1:0-1012 GCF_001431085.1 Candidatus Symbiothrix dinenymphae | reverse complement strand
AAATATACTTCGAGATAATCCGGGAATAAGTTATAGAGCGATTTCTAAACAACTCAATATCAATGAATCTGCCGTACTGAAGCACATGGAAAATTTGAAGAAAGCAGGTGCTATTGAACGCATTGGCGGGACGCGCGGACATTGGAAAATTATAGAAAAATGATAAAACAGCATATCACCGATTTTTTCAGCACCGGACACGAGCGGAGCATCAAGGCTAAAAAGAGCATTGTCTTTTTGGTGCTCATCAAAATGGCGAGTATTCTGATAGGGCTGTTGTTATTTCGGGTGGCGATTGATTATTTGGATGCTGACCGTTACGGTATTTGGTTGACTGTCAGTTCGATTGTGTTTTGGCTCGAATTTTTTGATATTGGGCTGAGCAATGGGATGCGTAATAAATTTGTCGAAGCGGTGGCGCGTGGCGATGACAAAACAGCCAAAGCCTACGTGAGCACCACTTACCTTTCGTTGGGCATTATCATTTTTTTTGTGTGGCTTGTTTTTGCGTTTGTCAACAAATATATTGACTGGTGTGCCCTGTTAAAAATTCCGGAGAACAATTCGTCCGAAATACCCACGCTCGTTTTTATCGTTTTTTCCTATTTCTGCATTCAGTTTGTGTTGCGGATTGTTAATACTGTTTTGCTGGCTAATCAGCAATCCGAAAAATCTTCGTTCATCGGTTTATTAGGGCAGTTGTTTTCTTTGACTGTGATTGTCGTTTTGATGTACACCACACGAGGCTCTCTGATTTATCTGGGCTTGGGGTTGACAGCGGCTCCTTTGCTTGTCTTGCTCATTGCCAACATCTATGTGTTTCGGGGTGAAAATCGAAAATACGCCCCTTCATTCGGTTGCTGCCGGTTCAAGTATTTCAAAGATATTTTTGGCTTGAGTTTCAAGTTTTTTATTATTCAAGTTGCCGGATTGATTCAATACCAAACGGCGAATATTATTATCGCGCGGCAGTTTAACATGGAAAGCGTGACGGAGTATAATACGGCTTTTA
>NZ_BBRU01000039.1:0-1269 GCF_001431085.1 Candidatus Symbiothrix dinenymphae | reverse complement strand
TTCCGGTGATGCCGAGCGGTAATTTGGGCGGTATTTGAAAACTTTTGGCATACGTCCATTCCCCTGTTTTATCGGTTGTGTAATTGACTGATGTATAAGTCTTTGCAGCGGAATAGTTGACTATCATGCCTCTGCCCCCATCGCCATAGTCGTTTTGCAGCTCGTTGCGTGTGTAAGTTGTGGCATTTTCCGCTTGGATATGACTGTCGCCAAAATGCAAAATCACAAGTTTGTCGTTTTTTACATTGTCGAAATGCGCTACCAGCCGTTTGGCAACATCTGCATCGTAAAATTGAATGCAGTCATACGTCCTGTCAATTTTCAACGATGGTGGCAATGTGTCCCGAAAATTGGCAAAAATGCTGCAATTGAACGCAATTAAATTAATAAATAGAATCCATTTTTTCATCATTTTTCGTGTTGTGTTCATTAATCATGTCCTTATTAATTGTGTCACTCAGTGCAATAATGCTGTCGTTGACAACCGGCATTGCCCTGCTCGTAGTGTCGCTTGCTGCTTGGATTGAAAAATTTTGTGTGCCCAACCGAGTCATTTTTTTCGCAACACTGCGACTTTGTGCATTATACATTCCAATGGCAAAAACCATATCGGTGATATTATGTTTCCGGATGAGATTCATAAGATTGTGTTTTGAATACCTGAAATCGACCACCCATAGTTCTTCGTAATGGTTGATGAGGTACACCACAAAGGCATTTCCCATCGAATCTTTAATCACCACAATTTTTTTGCCGTTTTTCGCATTCGTTTTGATGTGCATAAGCGGATAGTCCATGCGCAAAAAGGTATCATAGCCTTTACATTTCTGACAAAACACAGAGCTGCGTACTTCTCGATTGGTTTCTCTTTCAAAATAGGAAGCGGTTGTTGCAATGTGTGGAACATAGTACTCGACACTATCCGGATTCTTTTTTACGTTTCTGTCATGTGTCAGAGAGTACAGCGAGCCCAGGAAACGGGATTTTGTGCGTTTTTCCATATTCTCTTTGGGTACGGGCGTTGTTCCGGTGGCTTCACAAAATGCTTCGTAAGCGTAATATGCCCCAAGCGCAGTCCAGTGGTGGTCAGTTTTGAAAAAAATGTATTCGTTGCTGTGTGCATTTAGATGCGTAAAAACGTCTGAAAACAGCACATTCGGCGATAGATAACTGTGAAGCGTTTCGAGTGTTAGCTGATTCTGAGCATTCAAATGGGAGTATTTGCGATTGGGAATAAATGCCGAAGAGAGCGGCGCAACAGCGGTTACA
>NZ_BBRU01000038.1:0-1275 GCF_001431085.1 Candidatus Symbiothrix dinenymphae | reverse complement strand
ACGAGGCACAGAAAAAACCAATTACGTATATGATAATTTGCATCGCCTGCATGGTGTTTCTATCTCCGACCAGCATAAATCGTATGAGTATGATGATTTTGACCGAATCAAAAAAGCTACTGATGTGGTCGGCGAAAATAAAATTTTCACACGAAGTATAGAATATGACCGTTTAGGGCGTGTTTACAAAGAAACATACCCAAGTGGCTATGTGATTACCAATATTTACGATTCTTACAGCTACCTCACCTCTGTAAAAGATGTTGACAACCGTACGATATGGGCTGCCACAGAAAGCAATGCGCACGGGCAATTGACGAAAACGCAAAGCGGAGGCAAAACAACAACGTTTGGATTTGACAGCAGAGGATTCCCGACTTCAATTGTTACACAAGGCATTACAAACCTCGCGTATAGTTTTGATGCCAAAGGAAATTTGGAGTACCGACAAGATAGAAGAATAGGTTATAAAGAATCGTTTGCTTACGATGATAAAAACCGATTGACTGATTGGGATGACAATTTCCTGACTTACGATGCCAACGGCAATATTGCGAAAAAAAGCGACTTGGGCGATTTCACTTTGCATTATGGTGCCGAAGGCAGACCCCATGCATTAGATTCAATTTCAGGGGTTCCGAGTTTTATGTCGAACGAGCAGAAAATTGATTATACTGATTTCAAAAAGGTCAAGAAGGTTGCAGAAGACGGCAACGTTTTGAATATTTCTTATGGCACGGACGAGCAACGCATCAAATCGGTGCTGACTAAATCCGGCACATCGCTAACTCGTTATTACATGGGCAATTACGAGGAAGAAACGCAAAACGGTGTTACCCGACAAATACACTATATCAGTGGCGGCAATGGTTTAGCGGCGGTGCTGATAGACAATACCTTGTACTACGCTCACACCGATTTTCAAGGTTCTTTAATTGCTTTATCGAATGAAGATGGCTCCGTAGCAGAACGCTATGCATACGACCCGTGGGGTAATCGACGCAATCCGACCAATTGGGCTCAGCGCGATACACGCACGGCGTTTATTCTCAGCAGAGGCTACACGATGCATGAGCATTTGGATGACTTCGCGCTCATCAATATGAATGGGCGGGTGTATGACCCGCTGACGGCGCAGTTTTTTAGTCCGGATCCTTATTTGCAAGCTCCCGGTGATTGGTTGAATTATAATCGGTATGCTTATTGTATGAATAATCCGTTTAAATATACCGACCCCTCTGGCGAAATCGCCTGGTTTATACCTGTGATTATTGG
>NZ_BBRU01000037.1:0-1295 GCF_001431085.1 Candidatus Symbiothrix dinenymphae | reverse complement strand
CAACAACCCCCATCGGATAGCCCGGAGCCTTCGATCCCAGCGCATACGGGCGGCTCAAACGCGCATTCACCTCAATCACGCGGTAGTCCTCCGACACCGTGTCGAAAGCATACTGCACGTTGCATTCGCCCACAATCCCAATGTGGCGGATGATGCGAATCGCCAACTCGCGCAATTTGTGATACTCCTTATTAGTAAGCGTTTGCGACGGAGCCACAACGATACTTTCGCCCGTGTGGATACCCAGCGGGTCGAAATTCTCCATATTGCAGACCGTCATGCAGTTGTCGTATTTGTCGCGCACCACCTCATATTCGATTTCTTTCCAACCCTTGAGCGATTTCTCAATCAACAACTGATTGGAATAGTTGAACGCCTTTTCAGCCAACGCCTGCAACTCCTCCGAATTGTTGCAAAAGCCGCTTCCCATACCGCCAAGGGCATAAGCCGCCCGCACGATGATGGGATAGCCCAACTCCTCCGCCGCCTTGTGGGCATCCGCGATGCTTTCAACGGCGATGCTCTTAATCGACTTCACATCAATTTGGTCAAGTTTCTTGACAAACAGTTCGCGGTCTTCCGTGTCAATAATCGACTGCACAGGCGTCCCCAGCACCTGCACATTGTATTTTTCAAACACCTTGCTTTGGTAGAGAGCCACACCGCAGTTGAGGGCAGTTTGTCCGCCAAACGACAGCAGAATGCCATCGGGACGTTCTTTAGCGAGCACTTTTTCGACGAAAAACGGCGTAACGGGCAAGAAATAAATCTTGTCGGCAACCCCTTCAGAGGTCTGCACAGTCGCAATATTGGGATTGATGAGAATGGTTTCGACCCCCTCCTCTTTGAGGGCTTTGAGTGCTTGTGAGCCGGAATAGTCAAATTCGCCCGCCTCCCCGATTTTTAGGGCACCGGAGCCGAGTAGCAGCACTTTTTTAGCAGACACTGTCATTGCGTCTTTGGCAGACACCGTCATTGCGGGCTTGACCCGCAATCCCCTGTCAAGAATAGGAGTGCTTGTTGGGGTCGGTGTGCTTGTCGGGAGGGGATTGCGGGTCAAGCCCGCAATGACAGTACTCTGCGTGCTACCATTCATTGCACCAACGAACATATCGAACATAAAAGCGGTGTCAGTAGGACCGGAAGCCGCTTCGGGATGGAATTGCGCCGAAAACCACGGCTGCGTTTTATGGCGGATGCCCTCATTCGAGGCGGCGGTCATATTAGTGGACAGCACCTCCCACTCATCACTCAAAGTATCGGGATTTACCCCGGGGCCGGGGTTTTGCGGGGGG
>NZ_BBRU01000036.1:0-1308 GCF_001431085.1 Candidatus Symbiothrix dinenymphae | reverse complement strand
GTCCCGCATGGGACGACACATTGTTTATACCGTAGACTAAAGTCTACGGTTAATAAAGTGCTGTCCCTGCGGGACAAGGAGCGAAAGCCAAGTGGTATGATTGCGGATAGTCATAACTTTTTTTGTTTGTAATTGCTTCCCATTTTGTTGGACTCATGGTAAATGAGTTGCTGCCTGCTTCAAATTTGAAAATTATATTCTTATTTTTACAATTAGTTTGCGATGATTACCGATTGAAAAATGTCTGAACTTTGATTTTCACAAGTTTTTCGGATTAAATTAAAAAAAAAATTCAAAAATATTTTGCAGTGTCAAAAATATGTTGTACCTTTGCAGCCGTTTCGCGCAAAAAATTTATGTGAAACGGGGAAATAAGTGCCCTGAGAGAGGAAATGGCTCTTTTCTACGGGACGGATAATTTAATAAAATTGTAAAAAAATGAACAATTCGAGCCAGAAAATTAGAATTAAATTGAAGTCTTACGACTACAACCTGGTGGACAAGTCCGCCGAAAAAATCGTGAAGACTGTCAAAGGTACTGCGGACTTTGTCAGCGGTCCTATTCCGTTGCCAACGCATAAGCGTATTTTTACGGTGAACCGTGCCACGTTTGTGAACAAAAAGGCACGCGAGCAATTTGAGTTGTGCGCCTACAAGCGCCTCATCGACATCTACACTTCCACCCCGAAGACGGTGGACGCGCTGATGAAGTTGGATTTGCCGTCAGGCGTAGAAGTGGAAATTAAAGTATAAAAAATAAATAGTAATTGAAATGCCAGGATTAATTGGAAAAAAAATCGGAATGACATCCGTTTTCAGTGTTGAGGGAAAAAATCTTCCATGCACTGTTATCGAAGTAGGTCCTTGTGTTGTTACTCAGGTGAAAACCGTTGATAAAGACGGTTACGAGGCTGTTCAATTAGGGTTTCAGGAAAAGAAGGAGAAGCACACCACTAAGCCTGAACTCGGACACTTCAAAAAAGCCGGAGCAAAGCCACAAAGACACTTGGTTGAGTTCAAGGGACAGGGAGAGTACAAGGCGGGTGACATTATCACCGCCGCGTTTTTGGATGGTTCGGTTTACGTGGACGTAATCGGGACATCCAAAGGTAAAGGCTTTCAGGGAGTTGTGAAACGTCACGGTTTCGGCGGGGTGAACGATGCCACGCTGGGTCAGAGTGACCGCCAACGCCACCCGGGGTCTATCGGTGCCTGTTCGTATCCCGCCAAAGTGTTCAAAGGAACGCGCATGGGCGGGCAGATGGGCAATGAGCGTGTTACCACGCAAAACTTGGGAGGGATTAAAAT
>NZ_BBRU01000035.1:0-17667 GCF_001431085.1 Candidatus Symbiothrix dinenymphae | reverse complement strand
TCGCAGCCGAACTCACCGTGAGGGGTGCCTTGTTAATCGTTGCCGTTACGGCGGTGGGCTGTGCTTGCAGCGTGTAGTTGTTCTTATCCTCCCCTGTGAGCGCGAAACCGCTGAATGTAACCGTTTTACCCGTGCCCGCATTCTTGTCTGCAAAAGTAGCCATGCCGTTTGCTACGCCTACATCATCCGAGCCTACTGTGCCAACAACAGTGCCGGATGCTGTAATGGTGGCGGTGGTGGTGCCATCGTAGTTTTTGCTGTCGGCTGATGTTCCTGATATGGTTACCGGTTTCGGGTTAATCGTTGCTGCATCGCCGGGCTGTGCTTGCAACGTGTAGTTGCCCGCAGTCGTCCCTGTGAGAGCAAAACCGTTGAATATAACCGTTTTACCCGTGCCCGCGTTCTGGTCTGCAAAAGCAACCGTTCCGTTTGATACTCCTACATCATCTGAACCTACTTTTCCGACAACAGTGTAGGTTCCTGTAATTGTGGCAGTTGTGCTGCCATCGTAGTCTTTGTTGTTGACTGAATATCCTGATATGGTTACCTCTTTCGGGTTAATCGTTGCTGTGTTACCGGGCTGTGCTTGCAGCGTGTAGTTGCCCGCAGTCGTGCCTGTGAGAGTGAAACCGCTGAATATAACCGTTTTACCCGTGCCCGCATTTTTGTCTGCAAAAACTGTCGTGCCGTTTGATATTCCTACATCATCCGAACCCACTTTCCCCACAACAGTGCCGGTTCCTGCAATTGTGGCAGTCGTGTTGCCATCGTAGATTTTGTTGTTGGCTGAATATCCTGATATGGTTACCTCTTTCGGGGTAATCGTTGCTGCACCGCCGGGCTGTGCTTGCAGCGTATAGTTGCCCTTATCCGCCCCTGTGAGCGTGAAACCGCTGAATATAACCGTTTTACCCGTGCCCGCATTTTTGTCTGCAAAAGCAACCGTTCCGGTTGATACTCCTACATCATCCGAACCTACTTTATCGGGAACAGTGTAGGTTCCTGTAATTGTGGCAGTTGTGGTGCCATCGTAGATTTTGTTGTTGGCTGAATATCCTGATATGGTTACCTCTTTCGGGTTAATCGTTGCTGCACCGCCGGGCTGTGCTTGCAGCGTGTAGTTGTCCATCGCCGCCCCTGTGAGCGCGAAACCGCTGAATATAACCGTTTTACCCGTGCCCACATTTTTGTCTGCAAACGCAACTGTGCCGTTTGATACTCCTACATCATCCGAACCTACCTTCCCGGCAACAGTGTAAGTTCCTGTAATTGTGGCTGTTGTGGTGCCATCGTAGTCTTTGTTGTTGACTGAATATCCTGATATGGTTACCTCTTTCGGGGTAATCGTAAATTTTTTGTTTTCAACAAAACTAATACGGTAGTTGTTTGAACTCAAACCGTCCTCCCTGATAATATATTGTCCTGCATTTGCGCCTGCATCGCGGGTAAGTGCACCTGTAAAGTTAACAGCACTGAGGTTCCCACCACCGGAGGTGATTTCGCGAGTGTAGGTCAGAACCGGGTCGGCGTCACCATATATCTTGCTCAGCTCGTTAGGTGTAACGGTTACAATTTTTTCTACCCATTTTGCCGTGAAAGTTTTCTCGCCGGTGCTACCGTTTGATATGGTGTTGCCCTCTTCCCAACCATCAAATGTGTAATATACTCTGTTGCCCGGAGGTGATAGGGTAATGGTTGAGCTTTCTATCGTATATGTTGTAGGGTTGCTGTGTGTTGCACCCTCCAAATTCTCGTAAGAGATGGTGTAGGGAATTGGCGTACAAGTCCCATTCTCATTAGCGTACGCTTGACCATTAGCATTAACATCTGCTTGGGCTTGATTGTCAGCAGTAGCTTGACTACTGGTAGAGGAATAACGTCCCTCAGGAACGGTATAAGTTACACTTGAACCGGTGTAGCCGGTGCCACAATTATTTTTGGTGAATGTGCCACTCTTTGCCACATTGTAACATGGCTTTCTGAGTATTGGAAGTCCGTGTGTGACACCGGCAGTATTAGTAGGCATCTCCCAAATGGTAGAAAAATCCCACCCCAAAGTGGTGGAAATCCAGTTTGGTGATTGGGATTGGAAATTAGACAAATCCGTAGTTGCACCATCCTTGGACGTATTGCCATTTGAGGTGGTCACCGGACTGCCATTAACCAACACATCCGGGCTGGCATAACATGATGTAATGGTGGTGAATTCATCCTTAAAACTGCCTATTATTCTTCTGCTACTGTCGGCAACTGCACTAATATTTGATTTAGCCGTCAAACAGTTTGATATACGGCATGTGTAATAACTTCCTCCGCAAATGCCGCCGACACTAGCAGTCCTAAATGCATCGTCTACCATTCCCGTAATATCGCCTACATTATAACAATTTAGAATTGTACTATGATGCAAATAGCCGCAAATGCCGCCAGCCAAATGACCATGACTCACAGAAACAAGACCCACATTGTAGCAATTTTGCATGCTACTACCGGAGTAAAGATAGCCACAAATGCCACCAATATAAGCAGAGGTGGAAGAAGATGAGGTCCAGGAAGGACGGCATACATTATAGCATTCCGAAATATTACTCGTTTCCGCCACACCGCAAATGCCGCCGACACCCACTCGCAGTCCACTGCCACTGCCACTTACACTACCGTTAACTCCTAAATTTCTGACAACGGCACCTTTAATATAACCAAACAATCCTACACCACTAACCTTATCAGCAGGGGTAGTCGCATTTATATTTACATTCACCTCATGCCCCCCACCATCAAACGTTCCGGAAAAAGGTTTAGGTTCACTGCCGATCATAGTTGTAATACCTGTCAAATCAGCAGTTAACCGGAAGTGTTTGCCGACATAGGCATTTCCGCCATTGACAGCCGTAGCCAAAGCCTCCATATCGGTTTTGGAAGAAATGCGATATGGGTCGGTTGCCGTGCCGGAGCCGCCGCTGTATGTTTGCGCCAGTGCTGTGCTACACATGAACAGCAACATTGCTATGAATGTAATTACTTTGTTCATACGTTTGTTGTTATTGAATCGGCTGCAAAGTTACATAAAAACAATAACAAAAGAACATTTTTTTGATAAAAAAAATTCAGCCTATTTTTTTTATTCATTTTTTTTTCATACCTTTGCCGCCCGAAAGCAAAAAATAAAAATTAAATAAAAATAGACAGGCATGAAACGGACTTTTCAACCCTCTAACACAAAGCGGAAAAACAAACATGGGTTCCGCAGCAGAATGGAAACGGCTAACGGTCGCCGTGTATTGGCTTCGCGTCGAGCAAAAGGCAGAACAAAATTATCCGTCTCTGACGAGTATAATGGCTAAACCGGATGAAACAGGAGCCTTTTGGTCGCATATTGCTTAAAAACTTCTTGTTGGCACTGGGCGTCGTTCTGGTGTTTGTTTTTGTTGTCCAGCAGTGGTTAAATCTTTACACACACCATGGGCAGCAGGTGGTGGTGCCCGACGTGAAAGGGCTTTCTTTGTCCGAAGCACGGATTTTTTTTGATAAAAAAGAGTTGCATGGCGTGGTTGTGGATTCTGCTTTTGTGCGACAAAAGCGTGCCGGCACTATCTTGGAAACGGTTCCGCCGGCGGGCAATGAGGTGAAAGAAGGGCGAACCATCTTTCTGACTATCAATTCGCATGCCGCCCTTTTGCTGACCATTCCCGAAGTCAAGGATATATCCCAACGACAGGCTTCGGCAATGCTCAAATCCATTGGTTTTGAACGCGTTAGCATCAAAAAAGTGCGCGGTGCCTATCAAAATCTGGTGCTGGGGCTGCAAAATGCACACGGGCAAACGGTGCACGGAGGCGAGCGCATCACGGGCGATACACCGCTTTTTTTGCTGGTGAGCAGCGGGGCAGACTAATTGAAAAAAAATTGAGCAGCCAACCGGAAAATATGGATGAGCAGGACGAACAGGAAGAGGAACTCTATGAGCACTTTCGGTTCACTGCCGACAAAGGTCAAGCCTTGTTGCGTGTGGATAAGTTTTTGGTTGACCGCCTCACGGGGGCTTCCCGCCACCGCATTCAACAGGCTGCCGAAGCCGGTTATATTCTCGCCAACGACAAGTCTGTTCAGTCGAATTACAGGGTGAAACCGCTGGATGTTCTGACCATTGTGCTCGACCGCCCGCACCGCGAAGTGGATATTCTTCCCGAAAACATACCTATTAATATAGCCTACGAAGACAACGATGTGCTCGTGGTGAATAAACCGTCCGGATTGGTGGTGCATCCCGGACATGGCAATTACACAGGTACGTTGCTTAACGCCGTTGCGTGGTATCTCAAAGACGACCCGCAGTATCACACCACTGACCCACGGCTGGGTTTGGTGCACCGTATCGACAAAGACACGTCAGGACTGCTCGTGCTGGCAAAAAATCCCGAAGCGAAGACGCATCTCGGCACGCAGTTTTTCAACAAAACGACCAAACGGCTCTATTGGGCATTGGTTTGGGGCAATGTGAAGGACGATGAAGGGCGCATCGAGGGCAATATCGGACGCAACCCGAAAGACAGGCTACTGATGACGGTTTTTCCACCCGATTCGGAGGACGGAAAGCCCGCTGTGACGCATTACAAGGTGCTTGAACGGTTTGGTTACGTCACGCTCATCGAATGCCGATTGGAAACCGGACGTACACACCAAATTCGTGTGCACGCGAAGCACATCGGTCACACGCTGTTCAACGATGCCCGCTACGGTGGCGATGAAATTTTGCGCGGTGTGGAGGGCAGCAAGTACAAGCAATTCATCCAAAATTGTTTCGACCTTTGCCCACGGCAGGCTCTACACGCCAAAACATTGGGATTTGTGCATCCCCGCACCGGCGAAGCGGTTTATTTGGACAGCGAAATTCCCGAAGATATGTCGCAATTGATTGCCAAGTGGCGCAACTATGGAGCCGGTGCTGACGCTTGTTAGCATTTTTTTATCAACTCCATTCCTCTCACAATGGCTTTCTCGTTCATCGGCAGGAATTTGTGATGCCGCTCGGGGAGGGATTTTTTTAAGCCGGCAAAGACGCTTTCGAGTTTCACCATCGGGACTATTTTCAGCAAGCCTCCGAGCACCATCATGTTGAAGACTTTGCCCAATCCTTCGGCGTTGGCAGTGTTTACCGCGTCTATTTCATACACTTGGATGTCTTTGCGGGTCGGTTTTTGAGCGATGCCGTTGTTGTCGAAGATTAGGATGCCTCCTTTTTTGACGGTTTTTTCAAACTTGTCCAATGAGGGCTGGCTGAGCACGATGACGATGTCGTATTCGTTGAGAACGGGCGATGAAATGCGTTCATCACTCAAAATAACGGTTACGTTGGCTGTGCCGCCACGCTGCTCCGGTCCATACGAGGGATACCAAGCGACTTCCTGACCTTCCATCAAACCGGAATAGGCAATGATTTTGCCCATCGAAAGGACACCCTGTCCGCCAAATCCCGCCATAATCATTTCATGTTGCATATTTGTATGTCTTTTTATTTCATTGTTTCAGCCCGCAAAGTTAGTAAATAATTTTTTAATAGAAAAAAAAAGAGAAAATAAAATCAGAAAATTTAGTTCTTCATTTCAGGTGGTTTCGTCAGCGTGCCGCCTTCGTTGTAGTGCTGATTGTTGGGCAGTCCTTTCTGCCCGACGCCTTCCTGCATCAGTGCTTTCAATTCATCCAGATGAGATTGGTAAACGCCGCGGGGCTGTATGCCGTGTTGTTTGCACAGCGATGCCGCCATGCCAACTACTTCACCCATCATGCCGGTGGTGCGCATCACGCGGACAGTGCCCAGTGCGACGTGCGTTACACTGATGTTGCGACCAGCCATAAACAGATTGTCTATGTTCCGCGAATACAGACAGCGGTAAGGGATAGGGTAGGGGTAAATGTTGATATGCCTGGCAATGGATTTGAACTCGGCGCCGGGGAAGTTTTCCGTGTTCTTCGGGTCGGGATAATGCAAGTCTATCGACCAGGTCGTTGAGGCTGTTCCGTCTTCGTGCGCAACATTTTTGCGGATATCGTCCTCTTTCATAACGTAATCGCCCATCAGACGGCGCGATTCGCGTTTTCCCGATACATACGCCACCCAACCGAGTTTCAGGTTTCGGAACTGACTGTTTTCTTTCAGGTTGTTTTTCAGAAAACTCCAATTGGAATAGACAACCATCAGTCCGTAATCGCGGATACGCTCAAAATCTTTAATCTGGTCAACGTTCATGCCGGTTTCCCATGTCCATTCTCCCATCGTGACTTTTTCGCAACTTTTGTCGTTGAACGTAATGCCGTAGTTGAAAAAAGGGAAGCCCGATGATGAACCGTTATCCACCGAATACCATTGCACGGAAGCACCCATGGTCAGTTTATCGGCTTTGTCGGGGGCTGTGGATTCTCCAAATTCGGCTTTTGATTCGCGCCCCATGCGGTAGTCGGCACCGGCCAGATAACCCACCGTGCCATCGCCCGTACAGTCGGCGAAGACCGGTGCGCAGAATCGCTGTTCTGTCCCGTTTTCAATGTGTTTGGCGATGACGGCGCGAATCTTCTGTCCATCCATTTCGACACCTGAAACGTGATAGTTGGAAAACAGCGTGATGTTCTTTTCTTTGGCTACGGCTTCCGCTTTTTGAGCATCTTCGTAATGCGCGGCCGGTTGCGCGTTTCCGCCACGGGTGGGTCCAAATTCTTTTTGCAGATTACCCAATTCTTTATAAGGGGCGGCTTCAATCCGTCCGCCCAGATGGACACGTATCTCCGAACTGTTATTTCCGCCCAGCACCGGACGGTTGTTAATCAACGCCACTTTACAACCCAGACGAGCGGCAGATATTGCCGCACAGATACCTGCAATGCCGCCGCCAATTACGACCAAATCGTAAGTTCCTGCCGTCGGAGGCGTGTCGGGCAGTTGCAGGGCTTTTCGCCGGAAGGCTTCCAGTGCTTTCACATCGGAAGGCGGTACTGCTCCCTGTTCGGTTGTGAAATAAATCGCGTCGCAGCGTCCGTTGAAGCCGGTGAGGTCGTGCAATGCCAACGTAGCCTGTTCGTTTTTTATGGAGATTTTTCCCGCTTCCTGCCACATCCATTCGGAACCTTTAACTCCCAATACAGCAGAGAGTTGTTTGCCATTGACCGACAGTTTGAATTTACCCGGTCCTTCCGCATTGTGCCATGGAGAAGTCCAATTATAGGTGCGCACATATACATAGTATGTACCTGCTTCCGGGAAAATAACCTGCGTCGAAGCCGTTTTTACCGGAACTCCCATGCCGTGCGCCATCAGGTAAGGTGAGCCCATCCTGTCCATAAATTGCTGGTCAACGACCCAGCCGCCTTTCTCAGCAAAACTCTCCGCTTCGATAAAAACATCGGCAGGACGGGCACTACACACCAGAGAAATGGCTGTAAACGCGATTAATAGGGTAATTTTCATTTTTCTAATTATGTATCACAAAATTCCCGACTTATTTCATTTGAACGTTGGGAAAATTGGCAGGGACTTTTTGGGTTACTTTTCCGGTAGCCGCCCATTCTGTTCCGCGCAGGAAAGTGACGATGAAGCTGGAACATTCTACTGCCGGGTGGGTGGGATCTTTGCCGACGTGCCCGAGCATGGTGTGGAAAATGCGTCCCTTGCCCCACTGTATCACCATCAGCAGCGGCTCATCGCGTCCTGTGCCTCCTGTGGATTTGTCAGAGAAGGCTGTTGCCAAAATTGTCATGTTCTTTGCCGGTCCGCGCATCCGGTCATACAGTTCGTCCCGACAATGCGTCCACTCATCGGGCAGTCCTTTCACGATGGGGTGCTTCTTGTTGCGGAGTTTCAGTACATAATTGTGCTGACTGCCATGACTGCCGCCACTTCCCGGCGTGTTATCCCTCACTTCTTTTCCATCTTTGAAATACACATACGGTCCATCTGTTTCGTTGCGATTTTCCCAACCGCCCAGACCTGTGATTTCATTGTATTCCTTCCACTTGCGAAAGGCATTGTCAGCAGCATGGTAAACCACCACGCCACCACCTTTCTTGACATAGTCTAAAAAGGCTTCATTAGTAGCGTCCGGCCACGCATCGCCGTTGTAATCCAACACTACCGCCTGATAGTCCGCAAAATTCGGACGAAAGGCAGACATATCCCCACCCGCCTTAGGAGAGATAGCTAAATCCACAGCAAAGAGCCCGCTGCCGTTGAGATACTTTTGCAGGATGAGATGGCTGTCCTCCCAATAGTGGTTGTTCTGTCCCGTGAGAATGAGCACTTTGATAGGCTCTTTAGCCTGACTGACCGTAAAATTGAAAAGGGTCATCGCCGTGAGACAAAGAACGAAATACCTACTAATACATTTTTTTGTTTTCATACTGTACATTATTTTATTATTTATTATAGTAAACACACATTCAAGTCACAAATGCAACTTTTTGACGGCGCAAAGGTAGTAAAAAATATTGTATTGATAAAAAATAACACAGGGAAAAAGATTTAACCGGAAAACACCGTTTGCGAAATATTATGTACTTTTGCACCCGTATTTGAACGCTTGCCATCAATGAGATGCGAGAAAGAGTGAGAAAATAATGAATTAATGAATTATGAGCAATTTTGAAGAATATATTCGGCAGGGCGAACCTCAAGAGAAAGAAAGAGGTTATGCGTGGCAGACTGCTATCGGACTACAGGCTGTAGATGGTTTGAAGCCATCCGACTATCTAATAGCAACAGCCCGTCAGCATATCGAAGGCGATATTACAATTGACGAGGTACGCAAACTTATTGAAAGTTATTATGAATCGAAAGAAAACCGTGTTGCCGACACCGAAGAAGCAGACAAAGTGTCAGCTAATATTACCAAGTTGCTGAGCGAACGGACATTTGCCTTCACCGTAGCCGGATTTACGGCAGTACACCGGCATATATTTGATGGTGTATTCACATTTGCAGGCAAGATTCGCGATTATAATATTACAAAACGGGAATGGGTGCTTAGTGGCGACACAGTATTGTATGTGGCTGCCCCGGACATTCGCAAAGCGATAGAATATGACATCGAACAAGAGAAGGCGTTCGACTATACGGAATTGAATATGAGGCAGATAACCGCTCATATAACAGATTTTGTATCGGGACTGTGGCAGATACATCCATTTGCAGAGGGAAATACCCGAACAACTGCCGTGTTTACCATTCAGTATTTGCGCTCCATGGGATTTGATGTAGAGAACGACCTCTTTGCCGGTCATTCATGGTATTTTAGAAATGCTTTGGTACGAGCAAACTATCAGAATGTGCAAAAAGGCATCAAGCGTAATCCTGAATATCTGGAACGTTTTTTTCGCAATCTGCTGATGAAAGAAAAGAATGAATTAAAGAACAGATACCTGCTCTTACAATATCCTGAAGAATTTAAAGAAGTAGAGAAACAAGCGGAAAACCGTACAAGTACCGAACAACCTACCGAACAACCTACCGAACAACCTACCGAACAACCTACCGAACAACCTACCGAACAACTTACCGAACAACCTACCGAACAACCTACCGAACAACCTACCGAACAACTTACCGAACAACTTACCGAACAACCTACCGAACAACCTACCGAACAACTTACCGAACAACCTACCGAACAACTTACCGAACAACTTACCGAACAAGAACAACTTCTGTTGTCAGTAATGGGAAACGAACATTTTACTTTAAAAATGCTGATGGGAAAAGTTAGGTTAAAACATCGTCCTACATTCTTGGCAAATTATATTACTCCGGCACTAAAAGACGGTCTTGTGAAAGTTCTTTACCCCGAAAAGCCTAATCATCCTCGTCAAAAATATTTGCTGACGGTTAAAGGAATGGCATTAAGAAATAAATAATTTTGCCTATCTTTGCTGCCATAATTTAATAATTGCGAGTTATGAAACAGTTACCGGTAGGCATACAGTCGTTTATCGACTTACAATCCACCGGACAGCAAGTGGTGGTGGTGATAGGCGAGTACGACAAACCTATTATTGACCATCTGACATATTTGCCGGTTGCCGAAGCAAACCGGAAAGTGTTGAAAAGTTTCTTTTGAATGTTGAAACCCGCCGATGAGCATTTGCGATTAGTGTTCCTGACGGGCGTTTCCAAATTCACCAAAGTATCCATCTTTTCGGAGTTGAACAACCTGATGGACATGCCGATGCTGGAGCCGGTTGCTGCCGAAGATGCCACTTTCATTGGATTCGACATCAGTCAAATTGGCATTGTTCCTATCTTGTTTCAAACGGGCTACTTGACTGTAAAAAGCAAAACAGTCGTGAAGTATTACGAAAAATACCGTGATGCCAACAGCCAAATTTTACTGCTGGCAGTGGCATTTACGGAAAAAGCGGTGAGTTGCAGAATGGAAAAGATCTGAATGGAATCAGGCGGATTAACAAATCCGGATCCCAACATGTTCAACGACTTTGCCGATGCCAAAGACGTCAGCAACATAAAAAGAAAAACTAAACAACGACTATCTTTTTTCATAAATTTAAATTATTTTAAAATTGATTTTTTGTTCTTGTTCTGAATGATGCTCTCTTGCAATGGCAATCGCACGTTGCAATTTTTCACTCAATAGTTTTTTATCGGGCAGTTGGGTGTAATATTGGGCAACTTTGATTGCACTATCGTCAAGCATCAAATACTCAATATGTTCCGTGTTCCCCTCCGAACACAGAATCAGTCCGATAGGTGATTCTTCACCTGCTCTCCGCTCATTTTTATTCAAATATCGGAGATAAAGCAACATTTGCCCTTCGTATTCCGGCTTGAACTTTCCCAATTTCAAATCTATTGCCACCAAGCGGCGCAGCCCTCGGTGGTAAAAAAGCAGGTCGATATAGTAGTCTGTTGAATCAACCGTAATTCGTTTTTGTCTGTCAAGGAAAGCAAAATCCGTTCCTAATTCTTTAATGAACGATTGTATCTGATTGAGAATAGAATTTTCTAAATCTTTTTCGCTATAAATATCCGGCAATCCAAGCGCATCCAAAAAAGAACCACTGCGGAAGACAACATCAGGAGTGAGTGTATTAGTGGCTTTTATCCGGTCAAGTTCTTGCCTGATAATGATTTCCGGTTTTTTACTGATTGCTGTTAATTCGTAGAGTTGCGAGTCAATTTTTTTATCCAAAGTTCTCGTATCCCAATGTTCCAAGCGGCACATTTCCATATAGAATGTACGTTTCAGGGCATCGTCAATGAACATTAAAGATTTTAAATGTGTCCATGTAAATTGTATCCGCACTGCGGATACAATTTCTTCTTCTGAAAAAGTATACGCACTGCGTATACAATGTAAAAGTTTTCGGTCACTCCACCCTTTGCCGTATCTGTCAGTCAGTTTTTCAGCGAGTTGTTTGACTACTTGCTTGCCATATTCCGCTCGCTGATTAAGGAGTATATCCTCTTTAATGCGTTTGCCGATTTGCCAATTCATGATGCAGATTTCGGCATTGACGGTTGTCGCAATCCTTTGGCGAGTGGTTTCGATTAGGGCACACACATCCGTATATAGTTGGTTATCAACTATTATGTCTGATGCTTGTACATCAACATGATTACAAGTTCTTTGTGGAATATTGCTTTTTTTCACCATACTCTAAAAAAAATTATACGCTTTTATTTTTTTGCAAATATACGATTAATTACCGGAATATCCTTCAGCGGCATATCCCGCTTCACCAACACACCTGCATACACCGCCAGCAGTAGCGTGTTGAATGCCATGTGCTGATATACATTTTCTATTGCTGCCAGGCGTGATATGGCGTATAAAGCGGCTGCCAATGCGAAGTAGAAGCCTATTGTTTTCAGGTTGTAGTGGATGGGGTAGTATTTTTGCCCCAGGAAATAGGATAGCAGCATGGTTACGCCATTCGCAATGAGTGCAGCCCAGGCACATGCTCGGTAGCTGTAGATGGGGACAAATACGATGTTGATGACCACTACCAGCAGGCAGGTGATAATCGCCAATGTGGTGCCCCAGTAGGTTTTGTCGGTCAATTTATACCATAATGACAGATTGTAATAGATGGCGAAAAACAGTTCTCCAAGCAGGATGAGCGGCACAATGTCCAGCCCTGACCAAAAATCGGGACCTATGAAATATTTGATAATGTCCAAATAAAACGTCACAACAAGGAAAATGAGCAGTCCGCAGATGACAAACCAGGTCATTATTTTGGAATAATGTTCTTTGGCTTTGGCGTCGTTGCTTTTTTCAAACACAAACGGGTCGTAGGCATACCGAAACGCCTGCGTAAACATCATCATGATTTGCGCTATCTTGAAGCAGGCGCTGTAAATGCCTAATTCACTGATATTTGTCTTCGGAATGAACGGATAAATAATTTTGTCTGCCACCAGATTGCTCATGCCCGCAACGCCCATCAGCATCAGGGGGAATGAATAGACAAACAGTTTTTTCGCCGTCTGCCGGTCAAAACGAAACCGGATTGAGATAAATTCGGGCAACAAGCAAGCCGTTTCTATCCCCGTTGCCAAAAGGTTGGCAATCAGCACATAACCGACATTGAAACTCTTGTCGTACCAGGTTACAAGTGCCGGATAATGCGTTTGTAACCAGGGACATACAACCAAAAAGAAGATACAAAACAGCACATACAACACCACATTCAGTATTTTCAATGCGGCAAACTTTATCGGGCGTTTTTTGTAGCGCAGGTAAGCAAACGGAATGGCACTCACGACATCCATACTCACAAACACAAACAATAGCCGAAGATAAGTACTCGGAATTAGGTCTTTCCACACATAGGGTCGAATGTCCGGCAAAAAGAACAAAAAGATGAACAAAAACACCGCCGTGAACGCCATAACCATCATCAATGCGGTCGAAAAGACGGTGCTCGGATTGTATTTATCCTTTTGATTGGCAAAGCGAAAGCAGCCCGTTTCCAGTCCAAACGTCAGCAACACGAGCATCAAAACGGCGTAGGCATACACATGGTTGAATATGCCAAATTCCGTTGGCGACAGCGTGTTGGTGAGCAGCGTGGTCATCAGCCACGTCATCATCTTTTGCAAAATGCTGCTGCCGCCATAAATAACGCTGTCTTTCAGAAGAGATTTTGTCTGTGCCATACGTGCTTTTTGGCTGCAAAGTTAGTGTTTTTTGTCTGAACTGTGATTTTTTTGGGATTTTTTTTAGGGCAACCGCACCAAATGTTACGGTGGCCAACTACCCCGTATGGGCATAGCCGGCAGGTTAAGGGTGAAGCCCTTCGAGCAATAGCGTAGGGCATCGCCCTACGGACAGGATATGGTATTGAATGCGAGCCCTGAAAGGGCGATAGCACCGGCTAATGCCCTTTCAGGGCGAAACGAGCGGGAGAGGGCATCTTTCGTAGGGCGATGCCCTACGCTATTGCTACAAGGCTTTCAGCCTTAACCTGACGGCTATACCCCATACGGGGTAGAAGAATTGACGGGGGATTGCGGGGCTAGCCCGCAATGACAATGCGTTTCCTAACTTTCTCATTTTAAAATAATTACCCCTCTCAGAGGTTTAAAACCTTAATTTAAACAAAATTTAACGTTTAAAAGTTAAGTTTAATTCAAAATATTTGGTGGTTCGATAAATTGTCCTTACCTTTGCGGCTGTTTCCACTCAATAATTTGGGGAAAGTAGATTTAAAATATGAAGTATAGACGTACATATATGCTTAATGGACTGCTGCTCATGACGATGACAGCGGGAATGATGTCGTGTATGCATTTAGCTGAGCTGGAGATGGTTAAATCGCCCCGCCTGAAAATTAGTTGGGCGGCGGATATTGACCCACAAATTCTGCCAAGTACATATTCTGTTGCAATGGACAACAAAGAGCCTGCCACTTACAAGCGGACTGTTGATGTTGTGCCGCTATATATCCCTCCGGACGAAATTGACGTTCCTGTCTTGATATATAATGTAGCGGAGGGAATTGAGCTGAACAGCACAGTTGTTACTGCAACGACAGATAATGTGGGTTACTTCTTCGCGTGTCGGCAAAGAGTCAATGCCGATGAAGACTCTATTTACCCTGTCACGATGGAGCAACATGTGCGAAAATTAACTATTATTTTGAACCCCGATTTCATACCGTTTTCTATCAGAAAAATACATAAGGCTACGCTTTCGGGGGTGGCTACCAAATTGGATTTAAAATCAGGTGTGCATTCTGACAAAAAGGAGATTAAACTTAATTTTGATTTTTCAAGCACTGACACTTGGTGGACAGCCACAGTCTGTCTGTTAGGTATTGTCACTGAGGGTAAACCCGATACTATATTGACCATTGAGTACGAAAAAGAAGGTGATACAGTTACATATACAGAAAGTATCAAAATTTCAGATGATATGAAGAACTTCAATTTGGACAAAACAGAGCCTAAACAGATTTATGGTAAATATGTGGAGGTGATTGAAGCATCGTAATTAAGGAGTGGATGAAATATTGCAAATTATAAAAGAAGATGAAGAAGAATTTAGACAAAAGTACAGAGCGCACATCGGTTAATGTGCAGGCTATCATGCCAAACGGTATGTATGTGTCGGTGTCGGGAAGTGATTATTTCCTTTCATTCAATCGTTTGCCTTGGTTTCGCAATGCAAAATTGGACGACATTATGAATGTTGAAATGTTTGGCAATGACGGTATCAGGTGGGATGCTTTGGATGTGGATTTGGAAATTGAGAGCCTCATCCATCCCGAAAAATATCCGCTGGTTATGAAACGCACTATGGATGAGGTGCTATAATAAAATGAATAATAATAATTTTTTTAATATAAATGTAATTTTTTTTTTATGAGAACAATTAGTTTAAGTGCTATGGCTTTGTCAGCCTTACTGTTCGCAGGATGCAGCAGTAACAACGACAATGAAGTGACACCTGGTGTCAAAAACAACGATTACGTGGGAGATGGCGTAATTGAGTTCAGTTCAGGAAAACTTGCTGAATTTGGCGGGTTAAGACTAGCGGAGGCCGACGGCATTGTTACCTGGGAGGCTACCGATGAAATTGCTATCACGATGGTAAAGCATGCTACATTGGATACTTTCGGTGTCGACGTAGATAGGCCGTATAAAGCAGCCGCCCCGGGAAAAACGGTTGCATTTACACCTCTTACCGCCGCCGACAAGATAGTCTATCCCTCGGGGCTTGGCGGAGGAGCTTTCGATTTTCTTGCTATTTATCCGCGAAAAGACTTAACAGTGAGTTCTGGTCCTAGTGCTATTACTGCAGGTATTAATTTGGCGGTTCCTGCTGAACAGACGGATTGGATGGTTGCTTATGCTGACAACAGTGGTAATGGTTATACCAAAGCAGGCAATGCCGGTGCACCTGTTGTTCTGAAATTTGACCATTTGTTGGCTAAATTAGTTGTGACGGTGACTAGCGGTGCTGGCTCCGGAGTGCCTCCCTTTACTCCTCCCAATAATTTAACGGTTGTTGTGAACGGCGCTGCGGTTAACACTGCTGCTACGATTTCATTCGCTTCAGGTGCAATACCGACTCTCACTACCCCAAGTGCCCCATCAGTAGATATTACGGCAACGAAAAAAGGACCAACACCGGCTGCGGCTGACTCAGCGATTTTTGAAGTTTTCTTGTTGCCTTTTGATGTTCCCTCCAACTATCTTGCACCAGGGTCCTGTGTGGTTGAATTTAGAGTAGAGGTTTCTGGGGTTACTACTACTTACAAAGCCGATTTGTCAGCAAAAATAGCGGAGTCCAATGGTTTGGGAACCCCTGGTGGTTTGGCAGCCTCAAAGAAATATACTTTAAAGGCAGTACTAAAAAACTCTGATGCGTCTTACTCCGTTGAGGTGTCTGATTTCCTTATAGGAAATGCCTGGAATGACAATGCTTTTGAGTAATTGACGCGCAAACTCCCTTGTCTGCATCACGATTTTTAGTGAGCTTACGAAGATTATCAAGATGATTAGCCATCTTGGTAATCTTTTTGATTTGATGGGGATTGCCATATTGTAATCTATTTGACAACCCACCCGTATGCTACGCCGGAAGGCGTTAAATTTCGATAACCCCGTACAAGCGAAGCGCAGTGCGGGGTAGATGGCTCCCCTCTCCTCGTTTTCGCCCTGAAAGGGCAACATATCCCAGCCCAACGCATCGCGTTGGGTTAATGGGTTTTGTGTGTTTTTCGCCCTGAAAGGGCATTATATCATTATGTTGTCCATCATCATTCATCATCATTCATCATCATTTCCCAACGCGATGCGTTGGGCTGGGATATGTTGCCCTTTCAGGGCGAAAACGAAGGGGGAGAGGTGCACTTTACCCCGCACTGCGCTCCGCTTGTACGGAGTTATCGAAATTGTACCCCATACGGGGTAACAGACGGAAGCAAAATTGCAGCTATCACTGAATTTTGATGCGGTTGCCCTGATTTTTTTTTGCGGCAATGCTTGTTTATTCAAATAATTGTTGTACCTTTGCCAAAAAAAATAATAAGATAATGGTTGCAACACAAGTTTTAAAACAAGAATATAATGTTCTCCCTCAGCCGATGAGCGGCATGGTGCAGTTGTCGTTTGAGCAAGTACAGATGCTGCTAATGAGTGAAGCCGACATCCAAAACGGGCGATTAGTTTCCGAAAACGACCTTAATACAGCAGACGAACAATGGCTCCTTTGAAAGTTTTTTGGACTGAAACCGCAATCAAGTAGCGTAATCACATTTTTAACTACTGGAATGCCCGAAATCAGAGCACTGAATATTCAAAAAAAGTAAAACTGAAAATAGATGCCGTAATCAATGTATTGAAAACTCATCCACGAGCGGGGAGAAATACCGATTTTGCAGATGTTAGAATTTCGCCATTAGGTAATTTTTCAATTTTATATAAATTGAATGCTTCCGCAATAATTATTGTTGCTTTTTGGGATAATCGACAAGACCCTAATACGCTGTTAGCCTTGTTGCAACAGGCATAGCCGCCATAATGTATGTAAAACCAGGCGAATACACCATAATGCTGCCGCCCTAGCCAACGACAGCCTCATTATCCTCTCCCTCATTCCTTTATTTTTCTTATTATCAATGGGATAAAGGGGATGCATTATATAAGCCCCGTATGCTACGCCGGAAGGCGTTAAATTTCGATAACCCCGTACAAGCGAAGCGGAGGTACGCAAAACATGAAATAAAATTACTACCTTTGCCGCCGAATGAGAACATAAAAATATAGAGATATGAGCATTGAAACGACAGTGAACAAAAATTACACCGATGTAGCACGCGGCTACAGCATTTCTTTTGACAATATCCGCCGTGGATGGTATCGCTTTTTAGAGCGATGTGAGGACTATTGGGATTTATTCACAATTTGGCTGCACAGAAATGAGCCTACTATGCCCTTGCGTGAATTTATGGAAGAAGTCGATAAAATGAATAAAGCAGATGTACGAAGTCATCGTTGAGCAATCTGTTTTAAAGTTTCTTAAAAAGATTCAGATAAATTATCGAAATTCCATTACGAGCCATATCGCGGAACTTTCTGATAATCCGCGCCCGTTTGGGTGCAAAAAATTATCTGATAGTGAGAATAAATATCGCATTCGAGTTGGCGTTTATCGT